>PKDH01000001.1 GCA_002863045.1 Legionella sp. | reverse complement strand
TATATATTTGACAACATTGTTGACTAAAAAACGTTTCATGATTGATAAGCAATCGCCCACTTCAGTCACTAAAATGTGTTTTAAAGCAGGCATTTTAGGCAAAGCTTTCTCAACAGTATGAGCAAAATTGGCAAGTACAATAATAGCTTTAGCGCCAGCGTCATTGAGCTGATGGGCAAGCTCCTCAGCGGTGTAAAGTGGGTTGGTATTAACCACGACCAGTCCTGCACGTAATATAGCGAACAGGGCGATTGGATATTGCAATAAATTAGGCATCATAATGGCAACTCGGTCGCCTTTTTTTAAGTTTAAATGTTGTAAATAAGCGGCAAGTGCTAGGCTATATTGATTAAGTTTTTGGTAAGTTAAATCAAAATTAAGATTGGTATATGCCGTGTTTTGAGCATATTTTTGACAAGATTCTTCAAACAAATGAACAAGTGAAGTATAGTCGTGGTCATTGATGGCATGAGGCACGCCTTTTTGATAATTTTTAAACCAGATTTTCTCCACAATAATATCCTTCTGTTATCGGTTCCTGCATGATAGTATAACAAAAAAAAGAATCATAGGTTTGAGCTTATGGCAGTAAATCCGCTATCATCACAGGTTTTCAAGTTAAAAGGACGGCTATATACGCTCACAGTTTTACAGCTGCTTGATACTGATTTAGCGACGTTTAACACGCAACTCAAACAAACGATTACCACTGCACCCAATTTACTCAGTAACATACCCATCGTACTCGATTGTAGTCTTATAAAAGATAAATTTGATTTAGAAAGCTTTATCAAATCCATGAAAACCCACCATCTTCTTCCAGTGGCCATTCAAAGCCAAAATCATGATATATGTGAGTGGGCAAAAGCGCAGAAGATTCCAGTATTAAACGGCTCGGCAAATCAAGATAAAGCGTTGTCGCAAACCATAGAAACTATACCACCAAGCGTTCATGAGGCAGCTGAGGCTTTATCAAACAAACTGGTTACCGCGCCGGTACGTTCAGGTCAGCAGGTTACTTGTACGGCGGGCGACTTGGTTATTGTGTCATCTGTAAGCCATGGTGCTGAGCTTTTAGCTGAGGGCAACATTCATGTCTATGGGCCACTGCGCGGTCGAGCCCTTGCTGGTATTTCAGGTGATAAGCAAGCTCGTATATTTTGTCAGTCTCTTGAGGCAGAATTACTTTCTATCGCTGGGGTATATCGTTTAAATGATGGCATTAATCACTTTAATGAACCCTGTCAAATTTATCTGAATCATAACAATCATATATGTGTTGAGCCTCTATCGTCATGACTCACCAGCCACTTGATGCGGTATTTATTTCAGATTTACATCTTCATCCTCATAACAGCGATATTACACAACGCTTTGATAATTTTATACAGTGGGCTGCCAAGTCTACCAAAGCGCTTTATATATTAGGTGATTTTTTTCATGTGTGGTCAGGTGATGATAGTTTAAATGAGTGGAGTAAACGTATTGCCGCGCAACTTGCGTATCTTGCCACGCAAAATATCCCCATTTATTTTTTAGCTGGAAATCGTGATTTTTTAGTTGGTGAGTATTTTGCCGAACAAGCACAAATAACGCTATTGCCTGACCCTTATTGTTTTAAATTAGGTGAGCATACAGTCTTGTTAGCGCATGGTGATAAATATTGTGCAAACGATAAAGCACATCAACGTTTTCGCGCCATAACGCGTCACCCATTGTTTCAATATCTTTTTTTAAAATTACCTCTAAAATGGCGCAATTTTCTAGTTGCGCGTGTTAGAAAAGTAAGTTCAAAAAAAACTCTACCAGCTGAACATCAAAAATTTCGCCTATCAGAAGCTGCATTAGATCAAGAAATGCAGCATTTTAAAGCAGATATTTTAATTCATGGCCATACACATCAGCCATCGATTACGACTCATCGAGCCGATGCGCTCATCTACCAGCACTATATTTTAAGTGATTGGGATGACATACCCACAATATTGTGTTACGATAAATCAATAGGTTTTTATTTTGATCATTTCGGAGATGCCAAATCATGCCAAAAGTAGATGGTGCAAATGACTCAAAGTCTAAAGAAGCACAAAACAAAAAGCAGTTTGAAGATGCGTTACTCGAAGCTTCTCGTCAAGAGGCCGCTAATGAACGCGCGCGTCAAATACAACAAAAATTTAATAACAAGACAAAACCACCAAAATCTGAAGAAGAACGACAACGAGCCGCGCAATCTCAAGAAAGCTTAGATGCTAAACTCAAAGGTTTAACCCAAGCAGAAATGAACTCCTATACTGAGTGGGCAACTGCGATGCTTAGGATGTTTAGTGCGTTGCAAGTGGCAGTTAAAGCAGCAAATGATGAAGGCATTGCCATGCGTCATGCGCCTAAAAATATATTTAAATTAGCAAAAAAAGGTGTTGACTTGGTTAATGGTATCTATGATAGAAAATTCGCTTCTCCACCACCTATCTATCTAGATCCCGAAATTAAAGAAGACGGCACCTTAAAATTAAATGCCATGCTGAATGGTCAAGAAATTTCTGAAAACATGCAAAATATTCTAAGTCAAGGGGTCAAATTTTGGGCGCAAGAAAATAATCTTAACTATGATGAACATACTCAAGAGTTAAGGGATGCTCATGGTGAATTAATTAAACCGGAAGCGTTTGATGAACTTCGTGAAAGTTTAATCACTTATGTGGATGCTACAGATGATATGGAAGTCAGTTTAAATTCATCAAGTTCTGCACCAAGAGCTAGACTGTAAAGAAAAAGATGTAAAAAGCTATAAAGCTATTTACGGCATGGACTAATAAAAATAGTAGATTATATTAGGATGAGTAATGGAAATTACACCAGTTATTTTATGCGGGGGTTCAGGCTCTCGCATTTGGCCTTTATCGCGTCAAAACTATCCTAAGCAGTTTTTAAATTTAAATGGTCAAGAAACGCTTTTACAACAAACGCTCGCAAGGCTTGAAGCCATGCCTGCTTTACAAGCGCCTATTTTAGTTGCCAATCATGAACAGCGGTTTTTAGTGGCTGAGCAGTTAAGGCAAAAGGATATTAATGATGCCAGCATCATTTTAGAATCTGTTGGCCGTAACACCGCACCAGCTGTAGCATTGGCTGCACTCACAGCACTTAAAAAAACAGAAGATACCCTGTTGGTGGTGCTGCCTTCAGACCACCTTATAATCAATCAAGTGTCTTTTAATGACATGATAAAACACGCGATAACCTTAGCAAGTACGGGCCAATTAGTAACTTTTGGTATTCCCCCAACTACACCCCATACCGGTTATGGTTATATTTTAAAAGGCGCCCCTATTATTGAGCATAGTGCTTACAAAGTTGCATCATTTGTTGAAAAGCCGGCGTTAGACAAGGCACGTGAATATCACTCAAGTGGTCATTATTTTTGGAATAGTGGCATGTTCGTTTTTAGTGCGCGAACTTATTTGCAAGAACTTGCACGTTTTGAACCTAAATTATTAAAAACAGTTGAATCGGCTTTAGAGCTTGGTCAAACAGATAACGATTTTATTCGTGCAGATGCTGAAATTTTTGCCACTTGTACGTCACTTTCGATTGATAATGCGGTGATGGAGTGCACTGATAATGCAGTGGTGGTGGTGCCAAAAGCGCTTGGTTGGAGTGATATTGGTTCATGGACGGCAATTGCTGATTTAGCGGTCAAAGACTGTGATGGTAATAGTATTTCAGGCGATGTCATACTTGATGAAGCTAAAAACAGCTATTTAAGAAGTGAGCATAGATTGTTAGCCGCTGTAGGCGTTGAAAATTTGATCATAATTGAGACAGCTGATGCGGTTTTGGTCGCTCATAAAAATAAAGCACAACATGTTAAAAAAATTGTTGAAAAATTAAGTTTATATGGGCGAGCTGAAGCCATTAATCATCGAAAAGTTTACCGCCCTTGGGGTAGTTATGAAAAAATTGATGCCGGGCCTCGTTTTCAAGTAAAGCGCATTGTGGTAAATCCAGGTTCTTCTTTGAGTTTGCAAATGCATTATCATCGAGCTGAGCATTGGATAGTGGTCAAGGGTACAGCCAGAGTGACTAATGGTGAACAAACCATTTTATTATCTGAAAATCAATCCACCTACATTCCACTGGGTACGAAGCATCGCTTAAGTAACCCTGGTAAATATCCGCTTGAGCTAATTGAAGTTCAATCAGGTGGTTATTTGGGCGAAGATGATATTGTGCGTTTTGAAGATGCGTATGGTCGTGTAACAAGCTAATATTAAATAAATCATAGATACACAAAAGGCTTTTTATGACTGAGTCGGAACATACATTGACCTCATGGCAGTCAACATACCATTTAATTACCGTACAGCGTTTATTAGGTCATTTTAATATTTCACTGCCTGATGATGCATTGCATATCATCTCAAATACTCAAAATACTTTTTATCATCAATTATTAGCATTGCCGCTAAAAAATATTTTTAATGGTGTTATTTTAGGGCAAGTTCAAGATTATTTAATTTATGCCCAAAAGATATTGATTGATTATTTTATGTCTGGGGAAAGTAGTAGACATGAAGCTGAGCCTGGGGCGAGTGTGCGCGAAGATTTGGAAGCTCAGCATAATTTTTTGGCTAAACAAGATGATACATTGCAGCAAATAATGACTAAACATAAACAATTAATTGCCCAAAGTCAGGCCACATTGATTGCAATATCTCAAGATTGGCAGCAAGCTCTTGACATTGTAGCTACACAATTGGCACAAAACTTAAGTTCAACCGAGGATATTTTTACCACTGATTTAAGTCAGCAGTTTTGTCAAAACTTACTCATTCGTCATTCTCTGACTGAGCTTAATAATAGTGAAGCATTAGCCTGGCAAGCAATTGAGCATAATAACCAACGGCATTTCACGTCCTCGCAACGCCAGGTCATACTTGATACGCTAGAGCCTTTATTAGCAGTTCAACAAACTATGAGTAAAAAAATTGACTTATATCAAGACGAGATTTTGATGATACAAACGCAACTACAACAGCTTCAGCAAATCATTAAGCAAGCCATTGTTGATTTGGTTAAACTCATTGATTTATTACCAAATTATCAAATCAATGAAAAACAGCTTGAAATGAATCAAGCAGCGATTGATTTTGATATTATAACGAGCGAAAGCAACAACTAGACTACACACTTCCGGGTGGCTTCATGCTAAAAGGTGTGGGATGAAACGAGGGTGCCATAGAGGCTGATTTATTTAGCTTTTGCTGTTCAATTGTAGGTCGCGCATAATCGACTAAGTCTTGTAAAAATCGCATGGTTTGGGGTGGAATTGGTTGCCCTGGCTGTAAATTATTTTGTATATTTTTTAAGTGTTGCGTTAGCTTTGGGTTAAATTTGATATGGGGCGAGTTTAATTGTGCATTTTCATAAGCTTGGCAAAATCTTAAAGCAAGCGTTGGATTTATTTCGTTATGCATAGCCATCAATGCGCGCTTAACAGGTGGCTGTGCTAAATCAGCTTTAGGCATGGCTTGGGATAACCGTTGTAGGTAAGCGAAATCAGGACGAGCTTGATTAAGTTCACTTTGTATCTGAGCTCGTTGCGTTTTCAATTCATCACGTTTTTGTAACAACATTGCATGCTCTGCGGTTAAACAAGTACGTCTATCTTTAAAGCTTTGGCATTGTTGTTGGATATTGGTTCGTGTGGTTTGATAATAGTGCTTGACTTGCTCATTCACAGAACGCAGTTCAGGTGTTAAATTTTTAGCCGCTTGTTCTTTTTCGCGAGCAGTCATGGTATCAAGCGATTGACCTATTTTAAGCAAATATAGTAAACCATCAGCTTTAACTAGATGATGAGTTGGTTTGAGTACATAAGCTGCATCCGTACTAGAATCAGTTTTTTCACCGTGTTCATCATAGATATGTGCCTCTTTATTTAAAACGGCGAGTTTTTCGTGAAGTGCATCAATTTTAAGACGAATTATTTGCTCATTAGTAATATTAAAAGCACGTTCATCGAAGCTTAACGCTTTATAGTTGATTTGAGTTAAATCTTTTAATTGTTGTTCAAGTGATTGAATGGTTGGTCGAAGGTCTTCATGTTTAAGTTCATTGAGGGTTTCTAAAGATTCCAAAACAATGGCTTGGTGGTGCTCAATGTTCGTTAAGTCTTTTTCCAAGGTTTCGATAAGTGTATTGAGCTTATCAATTTGTTTCGCTGACTTAGCGATGGCGTGGTCAAAAGTTAGAATAGATTCTTCGCATAATTGTAATTTTTGAACTAAATATAGATTATCTTGAGTTATAGCGGCATTTATATGAGCATCGTGAGAAGATGATGTTTTATGGGGCTTATGCAATGTTTTATGGACAGCATCAAACCAGGCATCAAGAGTTTGCATCTCATCGGTTTTACGCTGCATTAAATGATGCAGTAATACATACAACCGGCGTTGATGTTGTTGTTGATTATTCAGCATCATCTGGTATTGCATTTCTTCAATTTTAATAAAATCTTTTAATTCTTGGGTGATAAGCCCTAAGATAACTTTGCCTTTGGGTGAGTGCCAAAAAGTCATGGCATCAATGGGTGATTGAATGCCTAATTGACCTAAAAGCTTATCAGTCATCATCATAGATGACGAGTTAGCTGGTGATGCCATTTTAGTAGACCATTGTTGCGCTAATTGATGAAAATGATTCATAGATAAAGCAGGTTCATGTAGGTTTGCATCAGGCATGGTATACTGGCTCGCTAACAATCAATAAAATCCAATTATAGCGTGCCTTTTTTGATTTATCAATTATCTTTTTGTTTTTGATTTGCGCAAATCAAAACTTAAGATATAATTTGGCAATTCAGTAAAAATTAACGCTTTATACGAGGTATAAAAATGAGTATTAGTTGTGGTTATGTGGCGCTGGTTGGGCGGCCAAATGTGGGTAAATCAACGCTACTCAATGCGCTTTTGAGGCAAAAATTAAGCATTACTTCTCGCAAACCACAAACAACAAGGCAGACTATATTAGGTATCAATACCACAGAACAAACACAGTTTATTTATGTGGATACACCAGGCATTCATTCGCAAAAAACTAAAAAAATTAATCAATTGATGAATAAAGCGGCTGTACAAGCTCTAAAAGATGTAGATGTTATTGTATTAGTAGTTGAAGGAACGATATGGCGTGAAGAGGATGAGCGCATTTTAGATGCAATTAAACGCACCGATTTAGCTTGTGTATTGGTTATAAATAAAATAGATAAAATGACTGATAAACGCGATTTATTTGCCCATGTAAAAGCCATTGAAGCCAAACATAATTTTGTAGCCATCCTGCCTTTGTCCGCCAAAACGGGACATCAACTCGAGCGTTTAGAGCAAGTGATTGAACCTTTGTTGCCCGAAGCGCCCCATCTTTTTGACGCTGACCAGCTAACCAATCGTTCAACTAAATTTTTATGTGCAGAATTGGTGCGTGAAAAAATTTTTCGTCTATCCGGTCAAGAAATTCCCTATGCTACCAGTGTTGAAATTGAATCTTTTGTTGAAGAGCCTAACCTTATTCGCATCCATGCTTTAATTTGGCTGGATAAGCCTGGTCATAAACGTATTATTATTGGTGATAAAGGCCAAAAATTGAAAGAAATTGCTACAAGCGCGCGTTTGGATATGGAAAAATTATTAGATAAAAAAGTATTTTTACAATGTTGGTGTAAAGTAAAAACCGGCTGGTCTGATGATGAGCGCATGCTAAAACAGCTAGGCTATGAATATTGAGTCTTTTGGTTGGCTCATCCACAAGCGTCGCTTAGGTGAAACCAGCTTACAATTAATATTATTTACCGAGCAAGCAGGTTTAATTCGAGCGACTTATCGCGGTGGTGTAAAAAAAATGCGTGGTTTAGAGGCTTTTCAGCATGTATGGTTAGATGCTACACAGCGTTATCAAGCTATTTATATAAAAAAATTAGAGTGTTTGATGGTATACCATCTCTCGCCAGCTAATCTAATAAGTGCATTGTATTTAAATGAGCTTATCTATTACGCCTTTAAACCATTAGAACCTTTCCCCGCAACTTTCAAAGCCTATGAACAAACTTTAAAAATTCTAAGCCAAAGCAGCGAGCAAGCTAAAGTAGAAGCCGCCTTACGACAATTTGAACTTATTTTATTAAAAGAGTGTGGATATGGTTTTTCACTGACCCACGAAGCTTTTAATGAAATGCCGATTAAACCAGATAAATATTATCAGTTTGTGGTGGGTACAGGATTTGTCGAAATTGCTACAGGTTGGCCTGGCAATATCTTGCTTGCCCTGGCACGTAATGATTTTAGCTGCGCAAAAACATTAAAAAGTGCCAAGGTCATTTTACGTCAAGCCATTGATGATTTAATTGACGGACGAATGCTCAAATCACGACAATTATGGGAAGCCATACATATACACGTTAAAAAATAATTTAGACCAAAGGATGTATCATTTATGCACGATATTTTATTAGGGGTTAATATTGACCATATCGCCACTGTGCGTCAAGCACGGGGTATACGCTATCCTGACCCGTTACAAGCTGCGATTGAAGCAGAACAAGCTGGTGCTGATGGTATCACATTGCATCTGCGTGAAGATTTGCGCCATATTCAAAAACGTGATGTACGCGTGATAAAAGAAGCCCTACAAACGCGTATGAATTTAGAGTTGGCTGTCACAGATAAAATGCTTGAGTTTGCCGAAGAAATTCGACCTGAACACAGTTGTTTGGTACCAGAAAAACGTGAAGAATTGACTACTGAAGGTGGTTTGGATGTGGTACAACATTTTGCAAAAGTCGCGCAAGCGGTTAAACGTTTGCAGGCAATTGATAGCGAAGTATCGCTTTTTATCGCGCCAGACAAAGCACAAATTGATGCAGCTATACAAGCAAATGCTAATGCCATTGAATTACATACTGGCCATTATGCCAATGCGACATTAAACAGCGCCGCCCAACAAGCTGAACTTTTACGCCTTCAAACAGCAGCACAATACGCTCATGCTCAAGGCTTAATTGTCAATGCCGGTCATGGTTTAAATTATCAAAATGTCAAACCCATTGCTGCAATCAAAGAATGCCACGAGCTTAATATTGGTCATGCCATCATCGCACGCGCATTATTTTGCGGTTTAAAAGACGCTGTAAAACATATGCGTCAGCTGATGATGGAAGCTAGAAACTAATGTGATCTTAAGAGGTGAATGCTGCTATTAATAGAGCATTTATCTCAGCTCTGCGTGCTAGGTGGTTAATATAAAATATTGAGTGTTGAAGCAAGCTAAGATAATTATGATGGCGGAGAGACAGGGATTCGAACCCTGGGAAGGTTGCCCTTCAACGGTTTTCAAGACCGCCGCATTCGACCGCTCTGCCATCTCTCCGATTGGGCGAAATATTAGCGCATACCATTTGATAATGCAAATATTTTTTTATACTCGCAATTCAATTAAGGATGCGTATAATTGGTGAAGTTTGAATAAAGCTATAAAGTAGCGTTAAAAGAGTGTAAGTATGAAAAAAATGAACCGTTTTTTAGTATCTATTGCCTTAATCTCAATGATGTCTTGTACTTGGTGGGGAAATAATGACGATGATTTGACAGGCCCTTACAAAAGTATGTCAGCTCAACAGTTATTTTTAGAATCAGAGCAAGCTTTAAAAAAAGGCGAATATACCACTGCCATCAATCAGCTAGAAGCTTTAGAGTCTATGTATCCCTTTAGTCGTTACGCCGAAAAAGCGCAAATGAATCTGATATATGCTTATTATAAAAAAGAGGATTTTGCTTCAGCTGCAGCAACGTCTGAGCGCTTCATTCATCTTTATCCACGTGCAAGCCACGTTGATTACGCTTATTACATGAAAGGCTTGGCCAATTTTCAACAAGTTCGTGGCTCGTTTGCCACGGTTTTACCGCTGGATGAATCTTGGCGAGACCCAGGCACTCAAGCACAATCGTATAATGATTTTTCATTGTTGATTCAGCGGTTTCCCAATAGCCGTTATAAAGCTAATGCATTACAGCGCATGATTTATTTGCGTAATATGTTTGCACAAAAACAGTTAAATATTGCTAAGTTCTATTTCGAGCGCAAAATGTATGTTGCCGCGATTGAGCGTGCCAATCAACTTATTAAAACTTACCCTCAAGCCCCTAGCGCCAAAGAAGCGTTGGTGATTATGTATCGCGCCAACCGTGCTTTAGGCCTAGAACAGGCCGCAAAAGAAGCGCAGATGGTGTATGCAGCCACTTATCATCAAGCGCTGGTATGATATTTAATACGCTTTATATCCATCGATATAAAGCGTATTTTTAGGCAATCTCTAAAGTTTTTTGACCAGTAGTTGGCATAGTTTCATGGTTAGATGCTTTTAGAAGATGAGATGTTAAGGCGTTGATAAGCTCGCGTAACTCACCACTTAATAAAGCCAGAGCAGCGTCTTGCTGTAAATGAACCTCATCAAGTTCTTTTAATTCATTAAATTCATCAAGTAAATAATCTAAGCTTTTTAACCGTTTGAGTGTTAGGTCGGTGGTTAAGGTAAACTGAATACGTTCTTGCCAAATAAGTGATATTTCAGTTACACACAAATCTTGTGCCAGTAAACCTGTGATCTCTGTAGCGTCAAGTTCATAACCTTTGCAGTTAATACGTTTTTTTTCATCTTGTCGGCTCACAAGTAAGCAATCAGTCCCAAGCTCAAAACCTGCAGGTAGAGTATCGGGATGTGTTATCCATTCGGCAAATTGTACGCAAGGCATAGTTTCGGTATTTAATATATTTAAATGTAACCCCGGAATTGTTTTTCGCAGTAATGCAGTTAGATGATGAGCCTGAGTCAAGCTTGCAGTATTGATGATAAGGTACTGATTGACTGTATCAAATATAGCCGTTAGTTTTTTTTGTAAGCAAAAAGCTTTTGGTAATAGCTCAAATTCAAGCTCCTCACACATCTGTACTTTTTCAGAACGCCGAATGACTCGACCTTGCTGTTCTAATTGAGTAATTTTTTCAAAAAGCAATTGATTGATAACGCTTTTAGGTAAAATTCTTTCTTCTTTGGCAAAACAAATGAGCGCACTCCCGGCAACTTCCAAGGCGTACGAATCATCTCTAACTGGCAGCCAGCCATAGCTTGTGCGTGCATGAGGTGGGCATGGTTTTAAGGCTTCTTCTTTGAGTAAATCATTGAGCGTGAGCGTGTTTTTATCCTGAGTATAGGAATAAATCAAAACATTGTTAAACCACATAAAGCATCCTTAATTAACAAAAAAAAGATGCTATCACGATGTTTTGGGGAATGCTAATTCAAGTAGAATCATTGTATTTAACTTATAAAATACTTACCAATAAAAATTAACAGCAACGACATAAGATAAAAATTGTGCGGTCTCTTTACCGCGTAGGGTAAACCAGGGGCCGGCAATAAAGCCTAGATGTTGATTCAGATTATATTCAATGGCTGGCGCAAGTGTGAGCGCTTTGGTAATGCCTTTATTTAACTGATTAAACGTATTATCGGTTAAGCCCGGAAAGCCATTAAACGTTAATTGACTGCGGCTTGAGATAAATGTTTCCATTACCCCCACCCAATGCTCGGTTAGATTAAATTCAGCTGCAGCATCAAGTGTTAACATGTTACCCGGATGTATCTTGCCAATCGTATTGGCACTACCGCCATATATTGAATAACCGGTCACCTTAACCGGGGAGGCGAGTGTATATCCAAGACTTAAGCGGGTGCGCACCACATGGCTTGGATTGAGGGTAAAAAGATAACCAAAATTTAAATTTAAAGCAGTTTGATAGCTACCTAAACCGGTGGCATCAGTAAAATGTAAATTAGGATTTAGATTTTGATAATTGCCGCTAGGTAAAATAGTTTGTAGAGTCACGCGTAAATCAGGTAGCAGATGATTGGGTTTTTGAGTTAATACTTGAAATCCTAACGTGACACTTACATCACTAAAGCCACTATCAAAAGCTCCTTGATTTTGATTGAAATTATAGGGAATGCTATATTGAATATCGCTAAATGAGGTCAGTCCGTAAGAATATAACGGATTAATAGCATAACTTTTATTGCCAGGCGTGTGAGTAACTTTACGGTAACTATTGTAAACGCCTGAGAGATCAGTAAAAAACAGGTAGGTTTCAAGATTATGATGCTTAAATGGTGTGGTTTGCGCGGCTGGCGCAAGTAAAGGGCCTGTAAACGAGGGTGGTAGGGTTTGAGCTTGTAAAGCTGCACACCAAATAAAACATAGGCTAAACCATGGTCTTAAGTATTGGCGATATGACATGACTCATTCTCAGTAAAATAAGACGATAAAATTGTCTAGCTTAGCCTAATTTCAGACAGGTACCTAGCTTTTTTAAGGAGAAAACATGCTGTTAAATAAAGAAAATTCATGTCTTGTTTTAATTGATGTACAAGAAAAATTGACGCCACTTGTGCTCAATCATACAAAGCTTATCCAGCAATGCCATAAACTGCTTTGTCTAGCACAACATTTGCAAGTACCGATACTTATAAGTGAACAATATCCACAAGGTTTGGGGCAAACCTTAAGTTGTTTGAAAGCGAATATATCTTCTGAATGCATAGTGACTAAAACTTATTTTTCTTGTTGGCGAAGCGCTTTATTTCAGCAGCAACTTCTTGCATTAAAAAAACCATACATTGTGCTGATAGGCATTGAAACACATGTGTGTATATTACAAAGTGCACTTGATTTAAAAGCCCAGGGGTTTGAGGTTTTTGTGGTAACCAATGCCGTAAGCAGCCGCTTTGATCATGACCATCAACAAGGCTTACATCGCCTAGGTCAACATCATATTCAGCTTGTGACGGTAGAAATGGTTTTTTTTGAGTGGCTTGAAGATGCTAATACCCCACTATTTAAACAATTAAGTCGAGATTTTTTTAAAAAAGAGTGAGATGAATATGAACCACACCATAGCAATAGTGACAGGCGGTAACTCAGGATTAGGACGCAGTTGCGTTGAGTTATTAAAAAAATCAGGCATGAAAGTAGCAAGTCTTGATAACCATCAATCAACAGATTCAATGGCAGATTTAACCCTTGCTTGTGATGTGAGAATTGAGGCAGATGTACAAGCAGCCCTTGATACAATCATTGATGCACTGGGTACCCCAAATGTTTGTGTAAATTGCGCAGGCATCGCACCAGCTAAAAAAATGGTAGGCCGTCATGGCGTGATGCCGCTTGACGATTTTAAGCATGTTTTAGACGTCAATTTAATCGGTACCTTTAATGTCATGCGTTTGGTCGCTGATGCTATGATTAAGCAACCCTTATCCAATGAGCAAACTGAAAGAGGGGTGATTATCAATACTGCGTCTGTTGCAGCTTTTGAAGGTCAAATTGGTCAACTAGCCTATAGTGCTTCTAAAGGTGGTGTCGTGGCAATGACCCTGCCGGCTGCGCGTGAATTGGCTGCTCATGCCATTCGCGTTAACACCATTGCACCAGGGTTATTTGCCACCCCTATGCTACTTAATATGCCAGAAGACGTACAAACCAGTTTGGCGGCCACTGTCACGTTTCCTAAACGCTTGGGTAAGCCAGCAGAATATGCAAGCTTGGTTAAACATATCATCGATAATGAGATAATCAATGGCGAAGTGATTCGCTTAGATGGTGCACTTAGAATGCAAGCGCGCTAATAAAAGCGCGCGTTTTTAAAATCAATCTTTTTGTTGGCGGGCAAAAAGTTTAAGCATAGCCTCATTAAAAAGGGGAATATCATCTGGCTGACGGCTGGTTAAAATCAAGCCATCTTCAACGGTGGCTTTATCCTGCCAATTGGCACCGGCATTCATTAAATCTGTTTTAATTGAAGCCCACGAAGTGACATGCTTATCTTTAAGCACCTGAGCCTCAATGAGTAACCAAGGTCCATGACAAATGGCCGCAACAGGTTTTTGTTGCGCGAGTATATCCTGGACCAAGGCTACCGCTTTGGGATTTAAGCGCAGAGTATCAGGGTTATGTACTCCACCTGGCAGTAAGAGCGCGTCAATTTGGCTGGCATCAATATCATCTAATGTGACATCTACCTTAAAATCATCGCCTTTTTGCATATGATGCCAGCCTTCAACATACTCATTTTTAGGTGAAATAATAAGCGTTTTAGCCAAAGCATGCTCTAAAGCCTCCTGTGGCTTGGTCATTTCAATTTGCTCAAAACCATCAGCAACTAATATGCCAACAGTTAATCCTTGTAATAAACTCATATTCAATATCCTTTTAATGGTGTTAAGTAAAGGGTCACAAATTAGTATAGTACTTACTTTGTTCAAGGCGTTTAGCAATGATAAGTTGAATATTATCGCGCGCTTTAGCTGAAAAATAATGATAAATTTCGAGAAAATCATGTGAGTTAATCGTCAAAAATCGGCAGGAGGTGTAAGTTGTAACTCGCGCAATGCGTGGTATGTTTTTGATAATAGCAATCTCACCAAATACATTACCCGCACTCATCATCCCGGCCCGAACCCAGCCTTGGCTTTGGCTTTTAATTGATATAATCACACGACCATAAACAATCGCATGAAAAGTATCTGCTATTTCACCTTGCTCGATGACTTTGGTGTCTGCGGGTAAATCAAGAAAATGACATCTTGAGGCAATTAAATCTTTTTCATGTTCATCAAGGGAGGTAAAAAGCATAATGGAATCAATGATGGGCATAATTTCAATAGGATTTAGATGATTAATTATCACAATATGAATCCTCGAAAAAAAGATGTTACCTGGTTAATATACAAATTGGTTTGTTTTTAAATCATGGTAAAGTACCAATTTATTGCGTCCGGTTTTTTTAGCAAAATATAAGGCTTTATCGGCGGCCTCAATTAATTCTTTAGGGCTATCAGCATCTAGTGGGAACAGAGCGATACCAACCGAGGTAGTGATAGGGCCTACAATCTGTGCACCATATTTAATATTAATTTGTGCAATATCGTGACGAATCGCTTCAGCGCGCTCAACGGCATGTTCTTGATTAATGTCATATAGAAGAACAATAAATTCTTCACCACCATAACGGGTAGCGATATCACCCGCTCGCACATTATTTTGTAATATTTTGCCGGCTTCTTTTAAAACCATGTCACCGGCATCATGCCCATATGTGTCGTTAATTTTTTTAAAATGGTCTAAATCGAGCATTAAAATTGCGAAAGATAGATGACTACGTTTGGCTTGATGAAGTTGTTTGAATAAAAAATCATCTAAATAACGGCGATTATACAAAGCTGTCAGTGGATCTCTAATAGACTGATGGCGCAAGTTATCACGCAAACGCACGTTTGCTAAAGCAAGCGCGGTAAGTTCAGCAAAAGCATTAATGAGTAAAGATTCATTGGCATTAAATAGCGTCCCTTCATGGGTTTGACCTTCTAAATACAGCAAACCGTAAATATCGTTTTGTGCCATAAGTGGCAAACATAAATAACCATAGTCATCGTTCTGATTCACCACATGGCTGCAGGTTAATTCTTGGGTGGCATGATTTACTTTGTGTTGACGACCCAACTTAATCGCCCAACAATCATCTGGTTGAAAAGTGACATTTTGTTCATGCGGTGCGCCCCACGATAAACTTTGTTCTAGATAATTTTTAGAAGGATGCATGGCATACAGATAGCCACGTGTAAATGGCAGCAAAATTTGCGGATATTTACCAAGAACTTGGGTGATCTCTTCTTGTGAATTACAGGCGAGCATGATGTCACTCATCTCAACTAGCAGAGTAATTTGAGTATTCTTTTCTTGTAAATCACGCAAACTCAGTGCTTGCTTCTCATAAGAATCTTGTAGCTTTGTATGTTCTTGAATACGCTTAGTAATATTGCGTACATTTTGTACAACACCAATCGTATTATGCGCATCCTCAACGAAATTGGAAGATATTTCATAATAACACGGGGCATCATCAAGAGTGACTTCAAGCATTTGGTTAAAATCATTTTTAAGCAAGGAGGTCTGCCATATATTGGCAATCTTTTTTTTTGATTGAGGCACGGCATTAAATGCTTCATTTAAATTCATGCCAATGTATATGGTTTTATTAAATAAGCGCTTAAATTCGTTTTTATAGGCATCGTTAAAAATAATAAAACAGTGGTTATTATCAAAAGCGGCTATCATATCACTCACACTGTTGATAATTTTATTCAATCTAGCTTGAGTGGCATCATTCGTTTTTTCAGAAACACAATGTGCGGCCAATTCTTTATTCACAAGCAAAAAAGCAAAGGCAAGCAATATAAAACTAATAATGCTGCCGGCAGTTAACATAAATTGGGCATTTTTAGTTTGATTAAAAGCGCCATTATCACGTTCTTTTAATAGGGTCATCTCCACGGATTTCATTTCCTGACCCAATGCCTTGACCTGATTAGATAACGCAATGCTGTCATTAAAAATACCACTATGAATGATTAGTCTACCACTTTGTTTTAATTTGATAATACGTATTAATAATTGCAAACGTTGCTCAACAACACGTTTAAAAACATCTGCTCGGGCTTGTTGCGATGGATTATCTTTGGTTAGATAAATCAACTGTTCTACATTTTTTCTTAAATCATCTTTTAAGGCATCAAAAATATTTAACTCATGATCTTGTTGAAGAATAATAAACGCGCGCTGATGCGATTCAATATCAACCATATAATAGAGTGCTGATTCAATTGAATTAATAACTTGATAAGTATGTGTGACCCAATTGTTAGATTTAATCAATGTTTTAACATGATAATGCGCTAAAAAACTTAAACTTGTGAGTAAAACTAAAGCCAAAACAAACACGATATTTAAAATAGTGCGGCTTAATTTAAAACGATTTAAATTAAAAAAAAGCGCATTCAAATAGGTTGTTTTGGGCATACACCATCACTAAGTTTGTCTACCATAATAAAAAGTATAGTCAATGGTAGGCTTTATAAACCAAGCCAACGAATAAAGGTTTTGGTGGTATCAAATCGCATGATGGGTTTTAAATTAGCACGTACCTCATAAAGCTGGTGTGATTCGGTCACAATAGGCCGAATGGCCAAAATATTCCCAACGGGTGTTAGCTGCATCATAGTCAAATAATAACCACGCTGCATTTTAAGTTTTGGTAAAACAAAATATAAACAAACTGTATCAAGTTTGGTTGAAATTTTATCTAATTCTTGGGCGTTGATGGCAATATATTCTTGTTGCTTGACCTGGCGGCGCAGCATACGCGCAACAGGTGGTGGTTGCTGAAAAATCTTTTGATAATCAAGCGCTTTTATCACCACAATTGGGTCAGATTCATCGCGGCGGTGATTATTATTTTTATCAAAAAATACTATCTCTGGATGAGGCAAAGTCTCGGGAGGTGCGACAGAAATTTTCTGCGATAAAGTCAAAGGTGATAAAGGCATGCAGTTAAGATAAGGCGAGTGTGCATACCAATCACTATCTGGATAATACATAATTAATAATGATTTATTTTTAATGGTATTAATGATGTTATCAGACAAACTATGGGGTAAAGCTGGGCATCCCCAGCTGCGTCCTGCTCGATGATATTGCTTGATAAAATCAGGTTCAACATACCAGCCACCATGCATTACAATGGCACGATTTGCGGCATTATGGTTAAAACCTTTATCAAGGCCATCCAATTTTAGCGATAATCCTTCACGGCCGTAATATGCTTTATTCGTTAGATAAACACCCATACTGCTGGCTTTGCTGTTATAGACATTGGAAAAAAATTGCGTGTATCGCGTGCCGGATTTAATACCATGAGACGCATAGGTATAAAACAGTCTTTTTTTATGACGCAAATCAAACACCCATAAGCGTTTTTCATTAGAAGGTTTTGAGTAATCAATAAGCGTAAGAATCGGTTGATAGGCTAAGTCTTGTTGTCTAGCACATGCAATGACACGCAGCGCGTTATCAATTAAATCAGAGGATAATTGATGATTAGACTCACTTAATAAAGTATGAATTTCTTGTAATGATGGTTCATCCGATGAATAAATTAAAGCGTCAAGTCCCGCTAATGTCAGACATTGAGTTGTGATGGGATGCATGGTTTGAGGTGCTTTAAACAAAGGCACTGGCAAAGCAAAAACTTGAAAAGATAAAGCTAATAATAAAAGTTGCTTCATATACATCCTTTTATCGCTTTGTGAATTGCTTAAGTATAGGGTAAGGTTTATAAAATTTTTTAGTGTTTGGGTGGAAACACATCACTAAACTGTAGCGGTTTATGACGCATTAAGCGAAGTTCACGTTTTTTGTGCATCCCCAAGCTTAGATAAATTATAATAGGTGCAATAAAACCGATTAAGCCCATAAAAAAGGCAATTTTATAAGCCGGGTTTTGATTCATAAATAAAAAAAACAAACAACCCACCATCAGGCCAATGGCTAATAGGCCAGTATATGGCGAACCGGGAGTCGTATATTGTAAATCCTGGACGCTATAGCCTGCTTGATACAAACGTTTCCTAAAGTTAATTTGCGCCCAACATAGAGAAATCCAGGCAATTGCCCCCGTAAACCCTGATACTAACAGCAGTGCCACATAAAGCACTGATTGTCCTAAAAAATAACCCGCTAAGAGTAATAACCATATAGCAGCAAGTGTAACAATACTGGCATTTTGTGGCACATGATTGCGGTTTAAAGTGCTTAAGCTTTGGGGTGCCATGCCGTTTCGTGCAAGCGCATTAAGCGAGCGCACAATGCCATATAATCCTGAATTTGAACAAGAAAGTGCAGCAGTTAAGGTAACAAAACTTGTGACCATGCCTGCCCATTTTAAATCATAAAAATTAAGGGCATCAGCAAACACCGAGTTATCAAGACCTGCTTTTTGCCAGGGAAAAATTAATACCAAACAAAATACTGGAATAATGTAAATGAATAAAATTCTTAGCGTGACATTGCGAATGGCGCGTGGAATCATTTTAGCAGGATTTAACGACTCACCAGCTGCCAACCCAATGATTTCAGAGCCTTGATAATTGACCAATAAAAGCACCATGGCGGTAAGTAAAGCCACAATACCATGCGGAAATAAGCCTGTTTGGCCAAGTAAAAAACGGGTACCAATAAAACTGGTTGAATGGGTGCTGGGTATAAATCCTAAAAAAATTAATAAAGATAATAAGACAAAACCTAGTAATGCTAGAATTTTGATTAATGCCAACCAAAACTCAATCTCACCAAAGGTATCTACTTTCGCTAAATTAATATAAGTAATAAGCAAACCAAAACCCACCGCCCAAATATAACCATTAATACCGGTAAAATGCTCCATAATAATGCCACCAGCAATGCATTCAGCTGGAATATAAGCCACCCAACTTAACCAGTAAGACCAGCCAACCCCACACGCAATGTGCGGTGAGATAAATTCAGCCGTGTAGTTAATAAAAGAGCCTGAGATAGGGATAGCTACCGCTAATTCGCCCATGCATAACATGGTTAAATAGATAATTAAGCCACCAAAAATATAGGCAATAAACACCGCAGGCCCTACTTGATTAATAATTTCACCGGTGCCTAAAAAATAACCAGAGCCAATGATGCCGCCAAGTGCAATAAGTTGCACGTGTCTATCTTTTAAACCACGTTGATAATCACCGTCTTTAAGCGTTACGGTAGGCTGTTTAATGGATTTAGTCACTAAATATCAAGTCTCTGTTAAACGTTATTTAGAAAAAAGATAAGCCAGTCTGGCTATAATTGATTAATTTTACGAATTATTGGTGATTTTTATAAGAAATGCGTTGGAAACGCAAGCTAATTTTGTTTTAAGGTTTTAAATTATTTAAAATTTTAAATAATTATTGTTTGTGTTAAACAAGGTCGCATTAAGTATTAGGCTATATTTATGGTAAAACTTGCCTTAAAATGTAGCACGCATTCATCGGTATAAGTATCAAAATGTCAAAAATAGATGTTTCTTTTCGTGAGAACCTTGAGCTAGGTCGCCAATCAAGTACGGATTTAACTTATAATCCAGCACGATTATTGCCAATAGAGCGCACACATAATCGTCAAACAATTGGTATTACTACAGCTGATTTACCCTTCAAAGGGCAAGATTATTGGAATCATTATGAGGTTTCTTGGCTTAACCAAAAAGGCAAACCGCAAGTTGGCATCGGTGAGATAAGTTATGATTGCCGCTCGCCTAAGCTTATTGAGTCCAAATCGCTCAAGCTTTATTTTAATTCATTAAACCAAACGTCTTTTGATGATATAGCAACGCTTGAGCGCATCATCTGCCAAGATTTAGAGCATTGCTTGGAAACGCCCGTAAGTGTTCGCATCCATACACTTGAAAACTCATCAAACTTTAGCAGCATACAAAATTTTGATGGCGTGTGCCTTGATACCCTCGATATAGCGTGTACAACTTATGAAGTTGAACCAAATTTTTTGACCACCGAATCTTTATATATAGAAGAAAGTGTTTATTCTAATTTATTAAAGTCTAATTGTCTGGTAACGCATCAACCAGACTGGGGTAGCGTACAAATCAGCTATAAAGGGCGGCAAATAAACCACGAAGGTTTGTTGCAATATTTGGTTTCTTTTCGCAACCATAACGAATTTCATGAACATTGCATTGAGCGCATCTTTATGGATATTTTAAAGCGTTGCCAGCCAGAAGAGTTAACAGTGTATGGGCGTTATACAAGACGTGGCGGCATTGACATCAACCCTTATCGCACCACTAAACATCGTGCTGATGTTAATAATCAACGTTTTATTCGGCAATAATATTGAGGTTAAGTCATAAAGATTAGCATGGCGCGCCCGGAAGGATTCGAACCTCCGACCTTTTGGTTCGTAGCCAAATACTCTATCCAACTGAGCTACGGGCGCAAATAACGTGATGTTGGCGGAGAGAGAGGGATTCGAACCCTCGATGGGATTTCTCCCATACTCCCTTAGCAGGGGAGCGCCTTCGACCACTCGGCCATCTCTCCAGACAACCGAGGCGAAGTATATCACTTATTTTAAAAGCGTCAACCAAAATTAATGAATACTTTATCAGCCCATAAAATTGTAATTTACATCAAGCTTACGAAGCTGTTATCTTTGATGCATAACGGATTTTTTAACCTCTTTTAATGTAGCTGGTCAAAAAGAGGTATTTATCAAGGCAACAGGAGAGGTAATGGCACATAAATCAAATTTACCGGGCAGAGCTGTTTATATAGTAGATGGCAATCGAACCCCGTTTCTCAAAGCAAAGGGCATTGGCCCTTTTTCTGCATCTGATTTAGCCGTTGAGGCAGGTAAGCCTCTTTTAAATCGGCAGTCATTTACACCCAATCAATTAGATGAAGTCATCATAGGCTCAGCACTGCCTGGGGTGGATGAAGCAAATATTGCACGAGTAATCGCGCTTCGTTTAGGGTGTGGCGAAAAAGTCCCAGCTTTTACCGTGATGCGCAATTGTGCTTCTGGTATGCAAGCGCTTGATACCGCTGCCCTAAATATTGCTTCAGGTCGCAGTGAATTAGTATTAGCTGGTGGTACAGATGCCATGAGCCATGCCCCTTTATTGTTTAACCAAAAAATGACTTCCTGGTTAAGTCAGTGGTATGGTGCGAAAACCATGCAGCAGCGGTTAGGTTTGGTGGGGCAGTTTCGTCCGGGGTTTTTAGCACCGGTTATTGCGTTACTTCGCGGGCTTACTGATTCGGTGGTTGGTATGAATATGGGGCAAACAGCTGAAAAAGTTGCGCATCGCTTTCATATCTCGCGGCAGCAAATGGATGAATTTGCCTGCGCAAGCCATCAAAAAACGGCACAAGCTTATGCCAATCATTTGATGGGCGAAGTTACGCCGATCATTGATAAAAAAGGGCGTGTCTATCAGCAAGATGATGGTGTGCGAACTGATTCAAACGTTGAGAAGTTAGCCAAACTAAAACCTTTTTTTGATAAAAAATACGGCACAGTAACGGCTGGTAACAGCTCACAGATTACCGATGGTGCTTGTTTATTACTGTTAGCCAGTGCCAAAGCGGTAAAAAAATATAATTTAACCGTGCTTGGGCGCTTGGTTGATACGCAGTGGTCAGCGCTTGATCCAACCCAAATGGGTTTAGGCCCGGTGCATGCCGCCACACCCTTGATGTTACGCCACGAGCTTAAACCAAATGATTTTGATAGTTGGGAAATTAATGAAGCTTTTGCCGCACAAGTATTAGGTTGTTTAGCGGCCTGGGATGATGCAAGTTACTGCCAAGAACATTTTGGGCTTCAAGCGCCTTTACATGCGCCTGATAGCGCTAAGTTAAATCAACAAGGTGGTGCCATTGCCATTGGCCATCCAATTGGTGCCAGTGGCGCACGCATTGTGTTGCATGTATTAGAATCATTACGTCAAACAGACGGCAAACGAGGCATGGCGGCCATTTGTATCGGTGGTGGACAAGGCGGTGCTATGTATTTAGAGCGCGTAACAGAGGTGGAAAATTAATGGATACTTATAACCACTGGGTCATAGAACAGGATGAGCAACACATTATCTGGCTTGGATTTGACCGGTCAGATTCATCGGTTAATTCAATTAATAATGCAGTGTTGGATGAGTTAAATGCAGTTATCCAATCATTAGAGCAGCAAACGGCCATCAAAGGCTTGATACTGTATGCCGCAAAAGAAAAAGGATTTGTAGCCGGTGCTGATGTCAAATCATTTTCGCAATTTAAACAAGCGGAAGAGGCGGTCGCTTTTTTACAAAAAGGACAAATGGTATTTTCACGTCTAGAAGCACTTTCTGTTCCAACGCTTGCCATGATTGATGGCTTTTGTATGGGCGGCGGACTCGAGCTTGCCTTAGCTTGTACTTATCGTATCGGCACAGATGAGGCGCATACACGCCTAGGCTTACCTGAAGTATTGTTAGGCATTCATCCAGGCTGGGGTGGAACGGTGCGTTTGCCACAGCTTATGGGTGGTTTTCAGGCGTTAACACAGATGATATTGACCGGGCGCACTTTATCAGCCCGTCAAGCGAAAAAGCTAGGGGTGCTCGATGAGGTTGTGCCGTCTCGACAGTTAAAACGCGCAGCACGTCATTTTATCGAAACGAAACCGCCTAAAAGACAACCATCGTTTTGGCAGTCACTGACCAATCAATTATGGCTTCGCGCGCTCTTAGCTCCTTTGGTGCGGTTCAATGTGGCCAAAAAAGTTAAAAAAGCGCATTATCCAGCTCCCTTTGCCATGATTGAACTATGGGAAAAAGAAAATGGTACGGGGGCGCGTGCTTATGAGCGTGAAGTGGAATCGGTTAAGCATCTTTTTAGTGAGACACCCACCGCGGCGAATTTAATCCGCGCATTTCTCTTAAGAGAGCGCATGAAGTCATTTGCCAAAGAAGCTTCATTTAAAGCAAATCATGTGCATGTTATCGGGGCAGGTACCATGGGTGGGGACATTGCTGCCTGGTGTGCTTTTAAAGGCATTCGGGTCACTCTTCAAGACCAAAGCCTTGAAAAAATTGCGCCAGCCATGGCTCGTGCGCATAAATTATTTAGCAAAAAGCTTAAAGCCAAACATTTGGTGCAAGCAGCCATGGATAGATTAATTGCTGATGTGGATGGGCATGGTATCAGTCGTGCTGATGTGATTATTGAAGCGGTTTTTGAAAAACTAAGCATCAAGCAACCACTTATCAAGCAAATTGAACAAAAAGCCCAAAGTCATGCCATTATCGCCACTAATACCTCAAGCATTCCACTCGAGCAAATCAGTGAAGTGATGGATAATCCCAAGCGTTTGGTGGGTATTCATTATTTTAATCCTGTAGCGCAAATGGAGTTAGTCGAAGTTGTTAGTAGTGATAACACCGCGACTGAAGTGAAAGAAAAAGCTTGTTCGTTTGTTGGTCAAATCAGCAAATTACCCCTACCTGTTAAATCAAGTCCAGGATTTTTAGTCAATCGCGTACTGATGCCTTATTTAATGGAATGCATGATGCTTGTGGATGAGGGCGTTAGCAAAGAAAGCATTGATAAAGCTGCTTGTGATTTTGGTATGTTTATGGGGCCTGTTGAACTTGCTGATACGGTGGGTATTGATGTGTGTTTGGCGGTCGCTGAAAATTTAACGCAGTATTATGGTGGTAGTATTCCTGAAGCACTACGCGCGCAAGTTGCCTCTGGCAAGTTAGGGCGTAAGTCAGGCGAAGGTTTTTATAAATATAAAAACGGTAAGCCAATTAAATCAAAAGTTGATACCGAAAAAACCCATCAAGATATTGCCGCACGCTTAATTTTTCGCATGATCAATGAATCAGGCGCATGTCTGCGTGAAGGCGTAGTCGCCGATGGTGATTTACTTGATGGCGCAATGATTTTTGCCACAGGATTTGCGCCATTTCGTGGTGGGCCTATTGCTTATGCTAAAAGCTTAGGTGAGTCATTAAAAACCAAAGCGCAGGCTTTAGAGCAAGCACATG
Source organism: Legionella sp. (assembly GCA_002863045.1). Classification (GTDB taxonomy): domain Bacteria; phylum Pseudomonadota; class Gammaproteobacteria; order Legionellales; family Legionellaceae; genus Legionella_C. Next base: position 29,265 of record PKDH01000001.1, on the reverse strand, counting down.
GCGCGCGTTTTAAACTTGATGAATATTTTAATCATTGATTTAAACAGATGGCGTGTAAATCGCGCCATCATATTTTTATCCACAAAATCTGTGGGTAAGTCTGTTTAAAAGACGGGGACAGTCTTATTTCACGAGGGTAACTGCGCATCAGTGATATCGCTCATGCTGTTTTTTTAATGCCGTCTTTGCTCGCGAGTCGCTGATGATAGCTTATAAGCTATCATCACGTATTACTTGTTTATATAGAAGGAATAAAACCATCTGTGTCATTAGATGAATCATTGTCGGGATGACTACTAAACATCGAATGCGGGTTAGAAGAGTAGCTATCTTTACGTGCGCTTTTTTTACTTAATGTCTGAATATGGAGCTGACATTGTGTATCTCGCTCATCGGGCGGTAGGGAAACTAAACACTGAATAAGATCATGATTTTTAATCGATTCATTTAGATATTTTATTGCATAAGGCGCGTTGTTAACCGCCATCAAAGCATATCTTAAATCACTACGAATATGCTCAGGTAAAAAGCGTATTAACCCACCATCGTAATTTAATATGCTTTCAGTGACCTGATGGTTATCAAATACTGCATCTGGCATCAGTTGTAATAGTGTCGGTCGCTCTAAAGTTATTTCGATACAAGCGTTAATGTTGTTTAATTGATGTGTTTTAAAAAAGTAGGCAGCGCAGGCGGCTTTGCGCTCTTCATAATTCTTTATATTTAAAATACCATCAAATTGTTTATTGATTTCATCAATGACAGTTTCAGCCATAAGAGGAATAGAATGGTTTAAGGTATTTAAAGCAGCAATAAGTAATATTTCAAGGCTAAATAGCTGGTTTTTAGATCGGTATTTTAATACATGCCAAGGATAATTAATTGCAATAGTTGTAAGTAAATTTTTATCTTCTTGATTTTCAAAATAAGGATTAAATTCTTTTCTAAAATTAGCAACAGCTGCTTGCTTTATTCTCAAATCTTCTTTGAGAATAAAAGGAACACAATGTAACAGGTTGGGATCATCATGTAAACATTCAATAACTGCTTGTTTAAAAAATTCATCTATTCCAGCATCGAGCATTTTTTTGTTTAAATTAAATAACCCTACCCATTGTAAAGCCTGTTTACTTTTAGTGATAGCCGTATAAACGATACCTACATCTTGATAGTCCCATGGCACAAATTCAAGCGCACAACCATTATGACTCAATGCAGCTAATACTATTTGTGAGTAATTTTCGCAAGTACGGGGTACAAATTTAAGTGCAAGACCGTTCTTTCTCACTGCGTCTAATGCTATTTGTGGGTAATTTTCACAAGTATGAGGCACAAATTGAAGCGCAAAGCCATTATGATCTATTGCAGCTAATACTAATTGTAAATAATCTTCACAATTTTTAGGTATATACTCTAACGCAAGACCATTCTTCTTTACTGCATCTAATGCTATTTTTGGGTAATTTTCGCAAGTATGGGGTACAAATTGAAGCGCACGAACATTATTATTAACTGCAGCTGATACCACTTCAAAATCTTGTTTTAAAATAGCATTAACAAATTGTAGCTGAATACCTTCTTTAGTTAAACAGTCGATAACAATTTTTCTAAAAGTTTTTCCTAGTGGTGAAGCAAGTAATGACTTATCTAACTCAGGTGAAATGTGACCCCACTCTAAAGCTCGTTTATTATTAGTGATAGCTGCAAGAACAATATCTATACTTTTGTATTCTTGAATAACATGCTTTAGTGCACAAGCATTTTGATGTACTGCGGCCAATGCCACGTTGGGATAATTTTTGCATTCTCTGTGGACACCTTCTAATGCTAAACCATCCTGATTTACCGCGGCCAGTGCGAGTTCATCGTAACGGGGATGCTCATGAGAAATATAAGGCATTAAATATCGAGGTTTAAATTGATGCAATAATAGAAATGCTATATCGTAATAATCTTTGTGTGTATAAAGCACATATTGAAATATATAAGCATCTTTTTGCATAGCTGCTAAAATAATGTCTTTATCAGCTTTTAGTGCTTCAGAAAGATCATTGAAATTAACAGCATTCTTTTCTAAAGCTTTCAAGGCTACTTCCTTATCAGCCCGAAGTGCTTCAGAAAGATCTTTAAAATGATGAACAGCGCGTTTTTCTAAGGCTTTTAAGGCTGCTTTTTTTTCAAGTTGAAAAGCTGCTAAGGCGACGTTTTTATTGGTTTTAAGTTCTATTGGCAGTTCGTTAAACAGGATAATTTTTTGAGTAATTAGTTGCTCTACCACAAAGAAAAAATAACCATCATCGGCAAGATAAGCTTGTGGTTCATATAATGCGTTATCAGTATATTGACAATATTGAGTAAATACTTCTTGCCATAAATGGGCATCAAGATATTTTTTATCTGTGAGCGCCAACTTGAATAAATCAGGCAAGGAATGATTAAAGACAAACAACGGTAAATTATCGTTTAGAGCAAAATCTAGAGCAGAAAGTTCTTCATCTACAGAAGATTGCTCCGCAATTTCTGCACCTTCAAACCCTGAACTTGCTTCAGAATAATCAGATTGGTGGTATGAGGATTCATCTGAAGCAAAAGAAAAAGCGTCATCGTTAAAATGCTCAGAGTTAAAAGTTGAAGAAGACATAAAACTTAACCTCGATAGAGTGATTATTTGTAATATAAATTATGAAAAATATTATAATCTATATTTTTGCATAAAAAAAGTAACAAGTGACTACTTATGATTCATTCATTGGATGATTTACGCTAAGGTCTGTTTTAAGTTACAAAATTTTTGTAAATCTTCGTTCTTTTGCACTTATTTTATAAAAGTACTTCGTCATGCGTGTATACATAGTACACACTAACAGTGTAGCAATTGTTGAGTTCTTAAAATGATGATTCAAACTAAAATTCAGCGTTGGGGAAATGGGTTAGCATTAAGGCTAGGTGGGGCTCTTCGAGAGAGACCTCGTTTTAAAGAGGGAATGCCTGTTAAGATTGAAATAACAGAAGAAGGAATTATAGTAAAAAAAATGTTTCCTAATACTTCTTTATTTCCTTATTCTGAGGCAGAACTTTTGAATCATCTAACCTTAGACATAGCACATATTGGCTGCTTCTTTAATTTCTGAAGTTAAACCTAATGAATAAAAGTTATATTCCTGATCGTAATGATATTGTTTATTTAGATTTTGAACCAACTAAGGGTAAAGAAATAGGAAAACACAGACCTGCTTTAATCCTATCTACGAAAATATATAATTAATCCACGGGTTTAATTATTTGTTGCCCCATTAGCACTAGCATTAGAGGGGCGCTTACTGAGGTTCCTATTAACAACTTAGGTAATTTGTTTTCGGGGTATCGTTCCAAAATTTTATCCCCAAAATCTGTGGGTAAGTCTGTTTAAAAGACGGGGACAGTCTTATTTCACGAGGAGAACTGCGCATCAGTGATATCGCTCATGCTGTTTTTTTAATGCCGTCTTTGCTCGCAAGTCGCTGATGATAGTTTATAAGCTATCATCAGGGGTTACTTGTTTATATAGAAGGAATAAAACCATCTGTGTCATTAGATGAATCATTATCGCAATGACCACTAAACATCGTATGTGGGTTAGAAGAGTAGCTATCTTTATGTGCGCTTTCTTTACCTAACGCTTCAATATAAAGTTTAAATTGCGTAGCTCGCTGGTTTGCAGGTAAGGTAGCTAAATGAATAATCATGTTGTTATTTTTAATAGTATCATTTAAATACATACAGGCATCAGGTGTTATACTGACGGCCATCAAAGCATATCTTAAATCATCGCAAATATGTGCAGGCATAAAGCGTATCAAGCTCCCATCATATTGCAGAATTTCTTCAACTATTTGATTGTCATTAAACAACTCATCTGGCATAAATTGTATTAATATGGGCTGCCTTAAAACAGTATCAATATATTCGCTCATAGTAGTTAAGTTATAAGTAGCACAGTAATACGCAACGCATTGAGCTTTGCGTCTTTCATAATTTTTTATTTTCAGAATATCAAGTAGCCTTTTATCTAATTGATCACGGATTTCTTTAGGGATTTCGATTTCACACTGCCTATTTTTATTTAAAGCAGCAGCAAGTAGTACTTTATTATTATATTGATATCTAAAAAGCTTTTCATCGACTAGATTCCAAGGATGATGGCTTGCAATGGTGATTGCTAATTCTTCTTCATCTTTGGCACTTGTGAAAATATTCCTTATATCTTTAGTATGATAAACTGCCGCAAATTTTACGCTCATATCCGTTCTAAGAAGTGGGGGAAGCCGTTCTAGCAAACTACCTAGCAAACTACCATCAATTTTTAAACAAGCGATAACCGCTTGTCTAAATTGCTGGCCTAGGCTAGAAGCTAGCATTTTTTCATCAAAATTTGGAATTTTTGCCCACTGTATAGCACCCCTATTTTGTTCAATAGCCGCAAGCACGGTGGCGATATCTTTGTATTTTGGGGGGATATATTGTAATGCTCGGCCGTCTTGCTTGATTGCGGTTGATCTTACTTGTTCATCTCTTAGAAGCAGTGGATGGACATAATATAGCCAACCACCATTAATTTCTAAACAAGCGATAACCGCTTCTTTAAATTCTTGGCCTAGATCAGAGGCCAGCATTTCTTCATTAAAATTTGGAATTTCTACCCACTTTATAGCACCCTTATTTTGTTTAATCGCCACAAGCACAGTTGCGATATCTTTGTATTCTGGGGGGATATATTGTAATGCTTGGCCGTTTTGCTTAATTGCGGTTAATCTTACTTGTTTATGTCTTAGAAGCAGCGGATCAACATGTTTTAGCCACAGACCATTACTTTTTAAACAAGCGATAACCGCTTCTTTAAATTCTTGGCCTAGGTCAGAGGCCAGCATTTCTTCATCAAAATTTGGAATTTTTGCAAACTCTAAAGCACTGTTATTTTGTTTAATCGCCGCAAGCACAGTTGCGATATCTTTGTATTCTAGGGGGATATATTTCAATACTTCGCCGTTTTGCTGGACTGCAGCTAATCTTATTTGTTGGTCTGCTAGAAGCAGTGGAACATGTGGTAGCAACTTAGGATTATTTTCCAAACAAGCAATAACCGCTTGTTTAAATTCTTTGCCTAGGCTAGAGTCCAATATTTCTTCCTTGAAATTTAGAGTTTTTGCAAAATATAAAGCATCGTTATCTTGAATAATAGCCGCAGTCACAGTTGCGATATCTCTGTATTCTAGGGGGACATATTTTAATGCTCGGCCGTCTTGCTTGACTGCGGCTAATCTTATTTGTTGATCTGCTAGAAGCAGCGGATGAACATGTTGTAGCCACACACCCTTAATTTCTAAGCAAGTGATAACCGCTTGTCTAAATTGCTGGCCTAGGCTAGAGGCTAGTATTTTTTCATCAAAATTTGGGATTTTTGCCCACTGTATAGCAACCCTATTTTGTTTAATAGCCGCAAGCACGGTTGCGATATCTCTGTATTCTAGGGGGACATATTTTAATGCTCGGCCGTCTTGCTTGACTGCGGTTGATTTTACTTGTTCATCTCTTAGAAGCAGTGGATGAACATGTTGTAGCCACAGACCATTACTTTCTAAGCAAGCGATAACCGCTTCTTTAAATTGTTGACCTAGGTCAGAGGCTAGCATTTTTTCATTAAAATTTGAAATTTTTGCAAACTCTAAAGCCCTGTTATCTTGTTTAATCGCCGCAAGCACCATCGCCATATTTTGTTGTTCTGGAGTAATATATTGCAGCAATAAGGCGTTTTTACTTACCAATCTTAAGGCTATTTGTGCATAATCTTGGCAATAAGAACTAACAAACTTGATCGTTTCAGGGGATTTTTCCACAGCTATATGCACAAATTCTAAGTAGTCTTTATGTTCATGAGACACATGAGCTATTGCTGAAGAAGAGAAAGATAAAGCCATTAAAATTAATTCTCGATCAGCTCGAAATTCTAGCGGAATATGATTTAAACCAATAATTTCCTCTTGAAAGAGAAACTTCATGTATTGGTATAAATGTTTTTCTTCTATTGATTTTTTAGTATCACTAAACAATGAAAATAAATTATCTTCACAAAATTCTTCGTTATTTAATTCTTTTTTGACGGTCTCTTTTGCCTTGACAGTCGCTTCTGCTATCTGTTGACAAAAAGACTCGCGCCATACTTTATGATTAAGATAAGTTTTTGTTTCCAAGGCTAATTTAATTAAATTAGCCAAAGAATCAGAATGTAGATTGATTTCTAATGTTTCAATTTCAGATTTACTTAGCTCGTTATCACGAGAAGATTGTTCATCACATTGTTCATCGAACTCTATACTTGCTGTAGAGTAGTCATCTTGATCAAATGGACTTTCAGTTGCATCAAAATCAAAAGTTTTACTACTTGCTGTAGAGTAGTTATCTTCATCATATGGACTTTCAACTGCACCAGAATCAAAAGATTCACTTTCAAATTTTAAGGATACACTTTCTGAAAATTCTGTAGAAATTGAAGAAGACATAGAACTTGCCCCTAATATGGTGCTGATATTTTAAATAGATTGTGAAAAAATTTTAACATCTTTTTTTGATTAAAAAAAGATTCAAGTGTTTTTTAAAATGCCAATTATAAAATAATTTATTTCATTTTATAATTTAGACAGGAAAAAGTTGTCGTTCGTGATGATTGGGTACGATAAATTTTGATGCTATGCTTGAGCAAATTTTTTTGACAAATTTTAAATTGCTCAAAGGCATATAAATGAACGCTTATTTTAAATCTATTTTAGATACAATCATCGGTTGCATGGCGCTGATATTGCTTTGTCTATCCACGACACTTTTTTTTATACCGATATTAGTTATCGGCCTATTAAAACTCATACCCTGTCAAAATTGGCAGTTAATGTGTACAAGATGGATAGATAAAGTGATTGAGTGTTGGATTGATGTTAATCGTTTGTATGTTCACCATGCGCTACCCACTAAAATCGTGGTGTCAAATAACATTCGTCTTAGTCAAAAATCTTGGTATTTAGTGGTCGCTAACCATCAAAGTTGGCTTGATATTGTGATTTTACAGCATGTATTTAATCGTCAAATTCCGGTACTGAAATTTTTTATTAAAGATCAATTAAAATGGGTACCTCTGTTAGGTTTTGCTTGGTGGGCGATGGGGTGTGCTTTTATGAAGCGCTACTCTAAAGCGTATTTGGCTAAATACCCACACAAAAAAGGTAAGGATTTGAAAGCGACTCGTCAAGCCATCAAAGGCTTTCAATGCCAGCCTACCGCGGTGATGAATTTTATCGAAGGCACACGTTTTACCCAATTGAAAAAAAAGCAGCAAGCATCGCCTTACCAGCATTTACTTAAGCCTAAAGCAGGTGGGGTCAGTTTTGTGATTGATGCCATGCCCGAGCAATTCGATAAAATGATGGATGTGACCATTGTCTATCCAAATACATCTGTTTCGTTGTGGGATTTTCTATGCAGGCGTCTACCAGAAGTCGATGTACACATCACCCCAATTACCATTCCAGCTGAGTTTCGCAAAGGCCAATTATTAGCATCAAATGACACGCAAATGCAGTTTAGAACATGGCTTAATTTAGTGTGGCAAGAGAAAGATGCGCTTATCACCAAAATTAAATCAAAACATTCAATCCTTTAATTTTTCATTAAATACAGGAGTTTTATGAGCTTAGAAGCAATTATCGAAGAGCATTTTACAATCAAACATGAATTATCAGTTAATCACGTGCCTGACGCATTAAGTCAGGCCTTGGCTGAGGTTACCGAGCAGCTTAACTGCGGACAGTTGCGGGTAGCTGAAAAAATAGATGGGCAATGGGTTGTGCATCAATGGTTAAAAAAAGCCATTTTATTGTTATTCAAAGTCTCAAAGTCCACTATTTTTGACACAGGATTTTGTCAATTTTATGACAAAATCGATTTAAAATATCGCGATTTATCGCTTGAGCAGTGGCAAGCTGCACAAACACGTGTTGTGCCGCAAGCTTTGGTAAGACAAGGTGCATTTATTGGCAAGCACACAGTTCTTATGCCTTCTTATGTTAATACGGGCGCTTATATTGATGAAGGTGTGTTAGTTGATACCTGGGCAACCGTGGGAAGCTGCGCGCAAATTGGTAAAAATGTACATATCTCTGGCGGGGCAGGTATAGGAGGTGTGTTAGAGCCTTTACAAGCCAACCCCACCATTATTGAGGATAATTGCTTTATCGGCGCGCGTTCTGAGATTGTCGAAGGCGTGATTGTTGAACAAAATTCAGTAATCTCAATGGGGGTATTTTTAGGACAAAGTACTAAAATTTATCATCGTTTGACAGGCGAGATAACGTATGGACGTATTCCTGAAGGCTCAGTAGTTGTGGCAGGCAGCCTGCCGAGCGCCGATCAATCGCATAGTTTATATTGCGCGGTGATTGTCAAACAAGTTGATGCTCAAACACGCGCCAAGGTAAGCATTAATGAGTTATTACGAGATAAAGCATGACGCTTGATAAAATTCTTGAAAAATTAGTAGCTTATCGTTCTATTACGCCTTTTGATGCTGGATGTCAGGATTTTATGCTGAATTATCTAGCGGCACTGGGCTTTAATTGTCAACAATTTAACTGCGGCAATGTGCGTAATTTTTTCGCGCGTTTTGGCGATAGAGCGCCTTTATTGGTATATGCCGGTCATACTGATGTCGTGCCAGTCGGCGATGAGAGAGCGTGGCAGACGCCCCCCTTTACACTGACTATTAAAAATAGTGAAGCGTTTGGACGTGGCACGGCTGATATGAAGGGTAGTTTGGCAGCTATGCTTGTGATGGCTGAACAATTTGTGAAGCAACAAGCCGACAGTCCAGCCCAAGGCAGCTTAGGTTTTTTGATCACCAGTGCTGAGGAAGGCGATGAATTTGACAAGGGTACGCCTTTTGTGATGCAAGCCCTTCAAAACCAGGGCATTAATATTGATTATTGTGTGGTGGGCGAGCCTTCCAGCACCAAAATTTTAGGCGATACCATAAAAGTCGGGCGGCGTGGTTCTTTATCCTGTACGGTTGAGTGCCATGGCTTGCAAGGCCATGTCGCTTATCCGCATTTGGCTCACAATCCTATTCATTTGCTTTTACCTCAACTAAGCGATTTGGTAGCCATACCATGGGATAAGGGTAATGCCTTTTTTCCACCCACAAGTTTTCAAATCACCGATGTTCAAGCCGGCGGCATTGCCTCCAACGTAATACCTGGGCTTTTAACGCTTAAATGCAATTGGCGCTTTTCTAATCAAATTTCACCTGAAGATATTAAAGCACTGTTTAGTAAATATTTATCCCATCCAAAACTTAAAATAGCATTTACATGGCGACTCAATGGCATGCCTTTTTTAACTCCATCCGGCAAGCTTTTGCAGGTAACGCAAGAAGCCATCCATAAGGTTTGTGGGCAACAGCCTGAGTTATCTACAGGTGGTGGTACGTCTGATGGGCGTTTTATTGCGCCCTTTGGTGTTGAGCTTATTGAATTGGGTCCTATCAATGCTAGCATTCATCAAGCCAATGAGCATGTATCGATGAATGATTTAGATAAGCTAAGCGTGCTTTATCTAGCAATAAGCACGCAATTATTAACTTAAAGTGCCGCATTAGAAGGGTTACCAGCAGTCATTTCTTGAGTGAGTTGCGTATGAAGTTTTTTATCAACAACGGTAGCAACACATGAATCAGACCAAACATTAAGTGCCGTTTCTAGCATGTCAATTAAACTATAAAACGGCAGAATAATGCCCATTAATGTAATTGGCACATTCATACTCGCCAATAGACTTGCGCTTAAGAAAAAGCAGCCCATGGGTACGCCGGCATTACCAATCGCCGCAATGGTTGAGATAAATACCCACATAAACATCATCGGTACAGTAATGGTGATGCCATGATTTTGCATCAGATAAATCACCGTCGCGAAAATAAAGGCCGCACAACCATTCATATTCAAGCTTGTGCACAAAGGCAAAACAAAGCGGCTTATTTCAGGCTTGATTTTTAAATTATTTTCAGCTGTTTTAATGGTAACTGGTAAAGTCCCAACCGATGATTTTGAGAAAAAAGCCAGAGATAAAGCAGGTAACATTTTTTTCATGCTAACAAAAGGTGCGATACCTTGTGAACGTAACCATAAAGGTAGAATAATAAATCCTTGAATTAAGTTAGCCAGCACAATAATAAGTAAATATTCACCAATACCTTTAAGTGCCATGCCAGAACGCAATTGCTCAACAGTTATGGTTACAAAACCAAACAAGCCAATAGGAATGATGGCAATAACCCAGCTTGTAATCACCATAAATAGACTGTGCACACCTTTAAAAAAAGCGGTAATGGTTTGACGTGGCATATCATCTGGTATAAAGCGAATAGCAATACCTATAACAATACTAAGCAGCAACACGCTCATAACTTGCTGTTCGATAAAGGGGGCTAAAATTGTGGCGGGTATTAAATTACTTAAATGCTCAAGATAGCTTAATTGAGTTGTGGGGGTAATAACATGCGTATTTTTGGCAGCGTGAATCATGCTTGGTTCTATGATTAAATAGAGCATAAAGCTAATAAAAGCGGCGACCAACGTTGTGCCTAGCGTATAGGTCATGGCGCGACGCCAGGTTGTTTTCATCGCCGCATTGGTACTGTAGTTAGACAGCGTCACAATGATAGATAAAGCGATAATAGGTAAACTTATGCATTTGAATATTCGTATAAATACATCAGATACCAAAGAGCCTAGAAATTTCAAAACCACACTATCGCTGTAGCCACTTATCACACCTAATAAAATGGCCAGTGGATAAATGTACAGAGGATTAAATATTTTACGGTGAGTTGTTTGTTTGCTGCACATAATTGAACCTTAAAAAAAATAAGTGAAAAAAAGTAAGGAGTAATTAGCAGCAACAAGAATAAACAAGCAGTTGTGAGGATGAATTAGGCCATGATAAAAATCGTCTAAACATAAATTTGTTTTAATATTAATCAGTTAATATGATATTTTAACAGTTCTAGCGATAGCTGACAAGTTAATTTTAGTTTGAAAAAGTGTAGCACACATTACTGTGTACTTTTAAGTTTAACCGTGGGGATGGCTTTGAAATCGCAAGCACAAGGTTGATTGCCTAAAGGCGGCATGGGTACTTCAGCAAAAGCTGTTGGAAAACACAGTTGTATTTCCCAGGTTTGCGCGGGTAATGCCTTGTTAGTTGGTAGCAACCAAAATTTTTGAGCTTGATAAATCGCATGCTCTTGACCCTGCCAAATAGCAGGTTTAAATGACGCTTGATAGGCTAATCGTTGGCCTGGTTCACATTCAAACCTCACTCGGTTCCATAACTTATCCGTTGATAAGGTAATATCAGTCAACTTGCGTTGTGTCTGCGCATCTAATATGTTGATAAACACCGTGTAATTTGCCCAACACGCAGGCTTTACCGCAGTTAATAGACAAGATGCAGCTAATAAATTAGGCGCTAAAATCCATGTAAATAACGTACAAACACATCGAAATAGATTCATAGAAATATTCAATAATTATCGCTTGTAAAATAAAGTCTAGTGTAACCTCGCTAAATTTTCATGCAATATTAGTTGATTTTTGGCATATAAAAAGCTATCGTTCTTTGAAATTTATGGAGAGGTGGCCGAGTGGTTGAAGGCGCACGCCTGGAAAGTGTGTATACGGCAACGTATCGAGGGTTCGAATCCCTCTCTCTCCGCCATCAAATTCTTGTCATTTAGCTTGCCACTAGCATGTAATATTTTATCTATGCACAGTTTAATTTATAAACTCTGTTTATCTAAAATTTAATCTTTAATACCCAGACATAGACTTTCATTTGCGAAGCGTTAGGGATGATGGTATTAATTCCTTTTTGCAAAAAAATAAAATTATAGTCATGGTCAAAGTTAAAGAAGATACACAAAATTTAGATGGCGTTATCGATGTAATGCCATGGCTTGCCAATATTCAGCATAAAAGTCGTTTTAAAGACACAATCCTTCTTCAACATGCTTGTAATTTAGCGCAGTTAGCTGGGGATGAATATGCGACTGAAACTGGACAGTCGTGTTTGCAGCAGGGCTTGGCTATGGCTGATTTATTGGCAGACTTGGGTGCAAGTCAAGAAACTTTGGCTGCAGCGATTATTTTTGTGGTAGCACATTATGCTGACCTTACCCTAGAAGATATTGAAGAGCAATTAACCGGCCATATTGCTAAATTAGTGATTGGTGTGGAGAAGATGAATGTGTTATGTAATTTAAAATCTTCTTCACACTATCAACAAACCAAGCATCAGCTTGATAACATCAAAAAAATGTTACTGGCCATGGTAGATGATGCGCGCGTAGTTTTAATTAAGCTTGCCGAACGGTTATGTGTATTAAGAAATGCACAGCAACTGCCATTAACTTTGCAAAAGCAAGTGGCAACCGAAGCGATGGATATTTATGCACCTCTAGCTAATAGGCTAGGGATTGGGGCGATTAAATGGGAGATGGAAGACTTAGCGTTTCGTTATTTGCATCCTGCTGAGTATCAAGAAATTGCACGGGGATTAAATGCCAAACGTTTGGCACGTGACCAGTACGTTAGCATGATAGTTGATGAGTTAAATGCCCAAATTAACGCCTTACGTGTGCCGCATTTTTCAGTCTATGGTCGCTCAAAACATATTCATAGTATTTATCGCAAAATGCAGCGCAAAAATGTGTCACTAAATGAAATTTATGATGCCACCGCTGTGCGTATTTTAGTTGAAACAGTCGAGCAATGTTATGAAGTTTTGGAAATGGTGCATGTATTATGGGAACGTGTACCTGCTGAATTTGATGATTATATCGTCAATACCAAAGCCAACGGTTATCAATCACTTCATACAGCTGTAGTAGGCCCTAAAGCACGTGTATTTGAGGTACAAATTCGTACTTTTAAAATGCATGAGCTGGCTGAAATGGGCATGGCGGCTCATTGGAAATATAAAGAAGGGGCACGCGCACAGCAAGAAAGTCATGAGCGAAAAATTGAATGGTTGCGTGATGTATTGGCTTGGCATCATGAAATGGCCAGTAAACATGGCATGGATGAAACCATTGAAACAAAATTTATTGAAGACCGTGTCTACGTATTTACTCCTGAGGGCGATGTACTTGATTTGCCAGAGGGCGTAACACCCATCGATTTTGCCTATCATATTCATAGCCAAGTTGGTCATCGATGTCGAGGTGCTAAAGTAAACGGTCATATTGTGCCGTTAACTTATCGCTTAAAAACCGGAGATAGCATTGAAATCTTGACAGGCAAAGATATAAGACCTTCGCGAGATTGGTTAAATCCTCATTTAAATTACTTAAAAACCTCACGCGCTAAAGCCAAAGTTTTACATTGGTTTAAAATGCAAGATTTTGATAAAAATAAAACTGCAGGCCAAGAGTTATTAGATAAAGAATTAAAAAGTTTAAATATTAAATTAGAGCAAACAGACGCGCTTTTAGCATCATTTAATTTAAAACGTTTTGACGATTTATTGGCAGGATTAGGTCGTGGAGATATCAAGTTGAGTCAGGTCATTCAACGACTGGCACCAGCTAACTATTTAACTCAAACACCATCGACCAAAGTATCACTGCAACCCCTGCCTAAGATGACTGCTTGTGATGAAGACATTGAAATTGAAGGCGTGGGCCAATTGCTTACTAATATGGCACGATGCTGTCAACCTGTACCAGGAGATAAGGTGATTGGTTATATTACACTTGGCCGCGGTGTATCGATTCATCGGCAAGATTGCTCAAATATTTTGCACGCCACGCTTAAACAGCAGCAACGCTTTATTCAAGTTAGCTGGGGCAATGCAATTCGCCGGCATTATATTGTTGATGTGGTGATTAAAGCATTTGACCGCAGTGATCTATTAAAAGACATCACCTCTTTATTAGCCAACGAAAAAGCACGTGTTTATGCGTTGCAAACGGATACTAATCAAAAAGAAAACATAACCTATATGACCGTAAAACTTGAAGTGGAAGGATTAAATGCGTTATCCACGTTATTCAACAAGCTTACTAATATCCAAAATGTGTTAGAAGTGCAACGAAAAGTGGGTTAACACATAAGATTGCTTTATCTTGACATTCATGGGTTCAATGGTATGTTGGGAAATTAACCTATTTGTGTTGATGCATATGCATTGCAGGGAGCTTTGATTGAAGATTCATCGCCAATATTGGCTGGCGTTTTGTTTATTCTTATCGTTTGATGTTTTTTCACTAGGACTTGGTGACATACACGTTGCATCTTATTTAAATCAACCCTTTTATGCCACCATACCTTTGCTTGATGCTGAAAAAATTAACCTAGAAGGTATTCGAGTAGCCTTAGCACCTCCTGGCGAATATAAGCGTTTGGGGATCGCAATCAATGACGCATTAGCACCTCTACGATTTGAAGTGAAAATAAATGCCAAACAACAACCTGTTATCGTCATTTATTCTATCAAGCGCATGCAAGAACCGGTGATGGAATTTATATTAGACACTACCTGGGCTAATGGTCAATTTTATCGCACCTATACAGTATTATTAGACCCACCAGATTATGGTTCAACCGCCCAGGCCATGCCTTTTTCAAGGAATGATGACAGCCAACCGTTAACTACAAAAATAAAACGACTTAATAAATCTTCTGTGATAAAGCCTGCTAATACGCCTGAATCTATTTGGTCAGTTGCCCAGCGTTATACCACTGAAAAAACCACTTTAGCTCAAACAGTCTTGGCCTTAGTAGGTCGCAATCCCACAGCTTTCAAGGCAGGTAATTTAAATGGTTATAATACAGACAACGCTTTAACCATACCCAGTTATGATGAAATTCAAACAATTCCTGCAAATCTTGCGGCAAAAGAAGTACAAGCGCATGATAAGGCTTGGTCAACCAAGAATGACATTGAGCACGTTATTAATCCACCTTATTTTAAGCCAACATCCAAAATAGAAAACTCAAACATCAAAGACCAGGCATTTCCTAGTGCCTCAAGTTTAATTCCAACAGCCTCAATTCCAGCAGCCACTTCTTCTATTCCAACCCTAGGGCATAAATCATCTTATTTACCAGCGACACAAGCTACATCAGAAAACAAATCAAATATTGAAGCCCAAAAACTTGAAACGCTTTTGAAAGTTTCACAGCAAAAAAACCAGGCTTTGCAACAAAATATTATCAAGCAAGCTCAAGCTATGCAGCTGTTGAAGGCAAATCTTAATAACTTATCAAAAAAATATCAGACATTATCCCAACAAAAAATTACCGAAAATTCATCAAACAATAGTAAAAATGTCACTAAACACCATGGTATAAGTGGTTGGATATGGTTTTTAATTGTGCTCTTAATGGGTGGTTTGATTTATCTTTTATGGCCAAGAATCATGGCTGTTATTCCGTTTGCGGATGAACATGAACAGCTAAAAGATGACGAACATGATGACCATCACGCCAGGTTATCTAGCATGTGGTCGATTCCAACAGAAGATGAGACATTACCCCAAGTGACGCCTGCTGCAACCACTACTGAGGTTAAATCCACCCCATCTGTAAGCTCTGAGTCTAAACTTGAGCAGCAAAAAGAGACAACTCAACACGCAGAAAAAGTTGTCCCCCAAGTTATTTCTACAGAAGATAATGCCAAGCCTGCAAATAACCATGACACTGATGCAGTTGAACAAAATACTAAACATCTGCCTTCGGCAAAGGCAACAAAACATGTTACACCAAACGATAAAATATCCGCAGAACCATCGTCATCCGCGCATACGATTGATTATGAGCCAGATTTAACTGAAAATTTACATAATGAGAACGATTTAACGCCACAAAAAGTAGCTGAAGATTCGACAGACTTATCTGAGTCAAATTTAGTTGAAGATAATAGCATTGATTTTGAACCAATTGATTCGATAGAACCGATGCAGTTTAATGCTGTTGATGATGTAGAAGAGAATGAGCCTCTTGAGTTTGAGTTAGCAGAGGATGACAAACCCTCATTCGATGAGAATGAACAAGACTTTGCTACATCAGCAGACCCAGACCCAGAACCTATTAAAAGTAAAGCGGCGTTAGATACTTTACTTGAACTTGCGCGAACTTATATAAGTATGGAAGATTTTGAAACTGCTAGACAATCACTTGATGAAGTAGTAACCCACGGCAGTGAATCCCAAAAGAAAACTGCTCAATCGTTGATTGAGCAGTTAGCTAAGAAGTCATGACTTTCTGCTAGACAAATCAGTATGGGTATTATACATTGACCCTTTTGGTTAGGAATGACACATGCGTATTGCCTTAAGGGTTGAATACGATGGCAGTCGCTATCATGGCTGGCAATCACAGCCAGGTTTATATACCGTTCAAGAAGTTTTAGAGCAAGCCCTTGCACAAGTGGCTGATGCCCCAATAAAAATTACCTGTGCTGGTCGAACCGATACAGGCGTACATGCTACCGCTCAAATCATTCATTTTGATTGCGATAATCAACGTTCAATGCGTGCATGGACTTACGGCGTTAATTCGTCGCTGCCAAAAGATGTTTGTGTACAGTGGGCAAAAGAGGTGCCTGATGAGTTTCATGCCCGTTATTCAGCTTTATCGCGTCGTTATCGTTATGTCATTTTTAATTCACCTATTAGGCCTGGTTTACTAAGAAGCAATGTAACTTGGCAATATCGGCAATTAGACGATAGAAATATGCATGCAGCAAGCCAGAATTTATTAGGTGAAAACGATTTTACCTCATTTCGCTCAGTTGAATGCCAGTCAGCGACACCCATGCGTTGTATCATGCAAATTGGTGTTAAACGATTAGGTAATTTAGTTATCATTGATGTCACAGCCAATGCTTTTTTGCATCATATGGTGCGTAACATTGCTGGGGTACTTATTGCCGTTGGCTCAGGTAAAAAGCCCAAAGAATGGGTCGCGGATGTTCTGGCTGCCAAAGACCGACGATTGGGTGCAGAAACTGCGCCGCCTTATGGGTTATATTTAGTACAAGTGGCTTATCCTGCAGAATTTTATATTGAGCAATCAAATCCAGGCCCCCTATTTTTAGCAGAATATGACAATGTATCACCCTAGAGTCAAAATGTGTGGTATGACACGTGAGTGTGATATCAGGCATGCCATTGAGTGCCAAACAGATGCCATTGGATTGATTTTATATCCACACTCACCTCGTGGTTTAACGCTTGAGCAAGCTGTTAATATTTTACCGAAATTACCAGCGTTTATAACGCTCACTGTGGTGATGGTTAACCCAAATGCCATAGATGTTTGGCAAGTTTTAGAGTATTTGCCGGCTCATGTTATTCAATTTCATGGTGAAGAAGATGCGGGTTTTTGTGCGCAGTTTAAAGTGCCCTATATCAAAGCACTACCCGCTATCTCTAGAGATTTTATTTTAAAAAAAAGCTCAGAGTATTACAGTGCTCAAGCATTGTTATTAGATACACCATCACTTGATAAAAAAGGTGGTACCGGGCAGACATTTGATTGGTCAATTATCCCACCTTTAGCGCAACCACTGGTTTTAGCAGGTGGTATCAATGAAGCAAATGTGACTGGGGCAATCCAGCAAGTTAAGCCTTATGCTCTTGACCTAAGCAGTAGTATTGAGACAAGTCCTGGTATCAAAGATAAAACTAAAATGCTTAAAATCATGTCTAAAATTAAACCCACAGCGGTGATGTAGGAGGTAGCTATGCATGACACCCTTTATCCTGATAATCAAGGGCATTTTGGCCCTTTTGGTGGTCGCTTTGTTGCAGATACGTTAATGTTTGCTTTAGAGCAGTTAGAAGATGCTTATAATCAATATCGCGATGATCCATCTTTCCAAGCAGAGCTTAGAGCGCAGCTAAAAGATTTTGTAGGCAGACCAACGCCCCTGTATTTTGCCAAGCGGTTAACCGAACAGTTAGGTGGCGCGCATTTATATTTTAAACGTGAAGACTTAAATCATACCGGTGCACATAAAATTAATAACACCGTTGGTCAGGCGTTGCTTGCCAAACGCATGGGCAAATCTCGCATTATTGCAGAAACTGGTGCCGGCCAACATGGTGTGGCATCAGCAACGGTTGCAGCTAAGCTTGGCTTGGAGTGTGTGGTTTACATGGGTGAAAAGGATATCCAAAGACAGGCCAGTAATGTTTACCGTATGAAACTTTTAGGTGCTAAAGTTATACCAGTTTGCACTGGCTCTAAAACACTAAAAGATGCTTTAAATGAAGCCATGCGTGATTGGGTAAGCCATATTGATGATACTTATTATATTATTGGTACGGTAGCCGGACCGCACCCATACCCTAAAATTGTGCGTGATTTCCAAGCAATCATTGGTGAGGAAACGCGCCAACAAATGCTTGATATGATTCAGACATTACCAGATGCTTTAGTGGCATGCGTTGGTGGTGGCTCAAATGCAATGGGCCTTTTTTACCCGTTTATGCACGATACAAGCGTGGCCTTTTATGGAGTCGAGGCGGGTGGTAGGGGACTTGATACCTTTGAGCATGCGGCCTCTCTTTTAAAAGGCAGAACAGGCGTATTACATGGTAATCGTACTTATTTATTATGTGATGATAATGGGCAAATCCAAGAGACACACTCTGTTTCGGCAGGGCTTGATTATCCCGGTGTAGGGCCTGAGTTAGCGTGGCTTAAAGATACCAATCGTGCGCAATTTGTGGCAGTTGATGATAGCGAGGCGTTAGAAGCATTTCGCATTTTAAGCCATACCGAAGGGATTATGCCTGCACTTGAATCAAGTCATGCCATAGCATACGCCATGAAGCTTGCCCGTGAACAAACGCATTTAACCCGTATTGTGGTTAATTTATCTGGACGTGGCGATAAAGATATGCACACGGTTGCAAGCCTTGATAACTTAACGCTTTAAGCCGAGGAAAATATGAATCGTATTGATGTTACCATCACGCATGCTAAAGCCGCCAAACGTCGCTTGATAAGCCCTTATATCACAGCAGGCGACCCGAACCTTGAATTGACTTTGGAGCTGATGCATGCGCTTACCGACGCTGGCGCTGATATTTTAGAAATAGGTTTACCATTTTCAGATCCAATGGCTGAAGGTGAGGTGATACAAGCGGCTATGGAGCGTGCTTGTGCCCAAAATATTACTTGTAAAGATGTGCTTAAGCTTATCGCCAAATTTCGCCAATCTAATCAATCGACACCCGTGGTTTTAATGGGCTATACCAATATCATTGAATGTTATGGTTATCAATCTTTTGCGAGTGACGCGAAAAAGGCGGGTGTAGATGGCACCATTTTAGTTGATTGCCCACCAGAGGAAAGTCATGAATTATGTGAGATATGGCAACAACATCAACTCTACCCAATTTTTTTATGCTCACCTACTACCACGCCAGCAAGAATTAAGGCACTTAAGCAATATGCCCGAGGCTATGTTTATTTTGTGTCATTAAAGGGTGTAACAGGTGCTAATCATCTAGATGTTGCTACTATCAAACAAACGTATATAGATAGGCAAGCGCAGATTTCCTTGCCGTTACTCGTAGGCTTTGGGATTAAAAATGCAGACATGGCTGCCCAAATTGCTGAATTTGCCGATGGCGTTATTATTGGTGCGGCATTGATTCAAACAATTGAGAAAGCGCATAAAGCGCAGCAAAATGCTGTACGGAGTGGCGCGCAATTTATAACTGAGATCAGACAAGCTATGGATAATATAGGTGCATCATGACTGAAACTATTGAAAAAAGAACACATTTTATTCGCCAATTACTTACCGAAGATTTGCGTTCGGGCAAACATACCCATATCACCACTCGTTTTCCACCCGAACCCAATGGATATTTACACGTCGGTCATGCTAAATCGATTTGTTTGAATTTTGGTTTAGCTGAAGAGTTTAATGGTACTTGTTTTTTGCGATTTGATGATACCAACCCCACCAAAGAAGAAGACGAATTTGTGCAAGCCATCATTGATGATGTGCAATGGCTAGGCTTTAAGTGGCAAGCCATAACTCACACCTCGGATTATTATCAAAAGCTTTATGATTTTGCTCTGGCATTGATTAAAGCAGATAAGGCATATGTTGATAGTTTATCGATGGACGAAATTAAAGCGCATCGTGGTACTTTACAAGAGCCTGGTATTGAGAGTCCTTATCGCACGCGTAGTGTGGCAGAAAATTTAGATTTATTTACGCGCATGAAACAAGGTGAATTTGCTGATGGCACCCATGTGTTGCGCGCTAAAATTGATATGAAAGCGCCTAATATCAACATGCGAGACCCGGTGCTTTACCGTATTCGTCATGTTGCTCATCAACGCACCGGCAATACTTGGTGTATTTATCCTATGTATGATTATGCGCATCCATTATCTGATGCTTTTGAGCAAATTACTCATTCACTTTGCACGCTTGAATTTCAAGACCATCGGCCTTTGTATAATTGGTTGATTGAGGCATTAGCTTCTAGAGTCCAACCGGTGCAAACTGAATTTTCTCGTTTAAATGTTTCACATACCATCACCAGTAAACGCAAGCTTAAGCAGTTAGTTGATGAAAATATTGTTAAAGGGTGGGATGACCCACGCATGCCAACTATAAAAGGCATGCGTAAGCGTGGTTTTCCGGCAGCGGCCATTCGTGAGTTTTGTGAACAAGTAGGTATTTCAAAAAGTGACTCAGTGATTGATATGTCGGTGTTAGAAAATTGTGTTCGTAATGAGCTTAATCAAACAGCAAAACGCGCTTTGTGTGTGATAAATCCTTTGAAAATAATCATTGAAAATCTGCCTGAACATCATCTTGAGCATTTAAATGTTGCTTACCATATGCATGATGAGCGCGCGGGTTCAAGAGTTATGCCTTTTACCCGTGAAATATTAATCGAGCGCGATGATTTTATGGAAGATCCGCCGAAAAAATTTTTTCGCTTAAGCCCTGGTCATGAAGTGCGATTGCGTCATGCATACATTATTCGATGTGAAGAAATTATTTATGATGATACTGGGAATATTGCTGAACTACGTTGTACTTACGATCCAGATACATTAGGTAAAAATCCTACTGATAGAAAAGTAAAAGGCGTCATTCATTGGGTATCAGCACCACATGCCTATCCTGTAGAGCTTTATCAATATGACCGCTTATTTATTGATGCCAATCCTGCACGTGACGAGAATATATTGCAATTTATCAACCCCCATTCTTTAACCATTCATCAAGGTTTTTGTGAGCCGGCGCTAGCAAACGCGAAGCTTGATGAGATATTTCAATTTGAGCGATTGGGTTATTATTGTGTCAACGAATGCCTTGATGACCAAGTGAAAGCGTTTCACCGCGTGGTTGGCTTAAAAGATACTTGGCGTAAAGTTTAGTTAAGGAGCTATCTATCATGCTGCATGTATACAATTCTCTTACACGTCAAAAAGAGGTTTTTAAGCCACGCGTGCCTGGCAAAATTGGTTTTTATGCTTGTGGTGTGACGGTATATGATCACTGTCATCTTGGCCATGCACGTTCTATGGTCGCATTTGATGTGATTGTACGTTTTTTACGTGCGCAAAATTATGAGGTAACTTTTGTACGTAATATTACCGATATTGATGATAAGATCATTCAACGTGCGGCTGAAAAAAACATATCAATTACTGAGCTTACTAATTTTTTCACGCAAGCCATGCATAAAGATGCCCATAAATTAGGCGTGGCTTTACCTGATAAAGAGCCACGCGCGACTGCTTATATGGCGCAAATCATTGAGCTGATTCAAACACTTATTCACAAAAAACACGCCTACGTTAGTGCCAACGGAGATGTTTATTTTTCAGTAAAAACTTATCATGCCTATGGGGCATTATCTCAGCAAAATATTGATGAATTATTAACAGGCGTACGCATCGATGTTGCGGATACTAAATCTTCACCTCTTGATTTTGTTTTATGGAAAACAGCTAAAAAAAAGGAGCCGGCTTGGCAATCGCCATGGGGTGCAGGTCGACCTGGTTGGCATATCGAATGTTCAGCGATGTCCATGCATGAATTGGGTGAGCATTTTGATATTCATGGTGGTGGGCGAGATTTAGAATTTCCTCATCATGAAAATGAAATAGCCCAAAGTGAATGTGCTTCAGGTAAAAAATTTGCCAATTATTGGCTGCATGTGGGTTTGTTACAAATTAACCATGAGAAAATGTCCAAATCGCTTAACAATTTTTTAACCATTGAGCAAGCATTAGCGCGCCACAATCCTGAAGTTATTCGGTATTTTTTATTAAGTAGTCATTATCGCAGCAAATTAAATTACACCGAAGAAACAATTCTAAACGCTCAAAAAGCACTGCATCGTTTATATCAAACGCTAAAAAATTATCCACTAACTGATGAAGACATATCATGTGATTTAAAATGGGTTGCTCGGTTTAATGCTGCGATGTTTGATGATTTTAATACACCCATAGCCTTAGCAGTGTTATTTGAATTAAGCCATGAACTGAATAAATCGGCTGATTTGAGTCTAGCTAAAACCTTAAAAGAGTTGGGTGGCGTATTGGGTATTTTGCAGCAGCACCCAGATGAATTTTTGCAACAAGAATCACACGACGACATGCTGGATAAGCAGACCATTGATACGCTTATTAGCGAGCGTCTTAAAGCGCGTCATTTAAAAAACTGGGCTAAAGCGGATGCCATTCGCGCGCAATTATTAGAAGCTGGTATTGAATTGGAAGATACTCAGGATAAAACCACATGGCGTCGCAGCATCAAGTCTGTTTGAATTTTGATAAAATTGCCTTGATAGGAATATTCAAAGAATTAAAATTCGTGATATTTGTTAAACGATAAGCCATATATTTTTGATAAATGATATGGCTTAAAATAATAACAAGTACACTGCCTATGATGTCTAAAACATAATGCCAACCAAGTAACACACATGATAACGCAAGCACACTGTTATTGATTATTAACAGGTATCTTGCTATTGGCCAAGGATAAATAAGGTATAAACAAAGCCAGGCCCATATTACATGAAAAGAAGGCATCGAAATTAAGCCGCCCTCAATGGTTGAAGGCAACAAATGCTGATGAATTTCACGAAATTTTATGCCAGTTGCGTATTGTTCAGGCGTAAAGAGTGTGCTTGTTAATATACTGGCTGGCGCCGTTGTTGGTAGAAAATAATACACACTAAAGCCGATAAGGGTGCTAATGAGCAATAAACAAAAAAAAGTCATTAATCGTTTAAATTGCCCCGCAACAATCATAAGTAAGGGCAATACCAATAATTGTTTATCAAGCGAAATATAAGCCATAACAAGCCATCGTTTAAACCAAGTATGTTCGGCAGTCCACGACATGAATATTAATATATCAACGCCTAAATAACGTTCAAATTGCACAAGATAACTGTCTATCGGTGTAAATGGGGTTAGTTGAATGGCATCAACAAATAATGCAATAAGCGTCATGGTGCAATAGAGTAAAAAAATATAATCTACATAAAGTCTAAATTTATTTTTTTCATCAAAAAAAAGGCGAAAACCCCAGCAAATTAAGCCTAAATAAAGTAAAGAGAGATATTTATCGTTTGAAAAATAATAATTACCCTGAAAACCATATAACCAATTATTAAGACCAATACATGTTTCACGAGCTAGCACGATGAAAATACTTAAAATAACAAAACAATAATAAGATGAGCGCGTAAAGCGCTCTTGCCAAAAGGCAAGAATGCTAGCAAGCGTTGTTTGACGTAAAAGCATGGCTATTTAGTGAAGGCGTAGCAGATGAAGGTTGCTGAGGCTTGTCTAACCCTTTAAAGAATATCCAACGAGCGTGACCATATAAATCGATTTTTTGGTCATCCCTTGTTTTAAGGGCTCTACGTAAAATTTTTTGTGAGGCTTGATTATCGGTGTGTACCGTGGCCATCACATGACTAATAGGGGCATCGCTGATAGATCTCTCATTGAGGGTTTTTAAATATTTTTTAGCAACATACGCCAGTTGTGTACCAAATTTCTGCCCACGTTGAGATACATCAATGATATAACTTATCTCTACGGCATTGGGGTAATAACCTTTACTAAAATTTGAAAGTGTGCTGGCATCATCTAATTTTAAAATACCCACACAAGTATTATCTGTTTTTTTTTGTACTAAGAAAGCACAAAAAGCTAAATTTTGCTGATGTTGGTGTAAGCTAGTATTTATATAATTTTGAATCGTTTGTCGATTCCAAATAGCACCACTACCAAATAACTGCATATTTTGCGGATTGCTCATCAGATGATGTAACTGTGCCATCAAAAAGGATGCTTCACATTGCGCAAAAGGTGTAAGTATTAACTCATTCGTGGTGATCGATAATTTGTTATCAGGTTCGATGTAAATAGATACGTCGCCAATTTCTTTAGAAAAATGTTTGAAAAGTGTCATGGTTTAAGTTGTGTTAGTTAAAATATGAGCCTAGTAGACATTTATCAATTTGAACAGCAAGTAACAATACATTTTTTTAGATAACTTCTAACCGTATCACCTCATAAGCTGGGCTTTCGTAAGGATGAACACGTTTAAGCGCACCAATGGCTGGGCGTATGCATGCTTCATCACACAATATTTCAACTCTATATTCTTCAACAACCGTTACCTCTTCTGGCTTACCTATTGTTGGATGGGCATTTGAAGTTGCATAAAACTGACCAGTTCCTTTAGTTTGCCACGCACACTGTTGATAATTTCCTAGTGTACCGGCACCTGCTAAAAAAACTGCTTTTTTGACGATATCGACAAAATCTACCGGCACATAAAAAATTAATTTATACATTAAAATATTATTTCCATTTAATACTGCAGCCAATACTTGGTTTTTGCTGAGAAGAGATAGGTTGATGAGAGAGAAGTTTATCCAGTACTTCGCGAATTGACTCACCGGTGACTGCTAAATGATTATTGGGACGCGAATCATCAAATTGGCCACGATAAACTAATGTTTGTTGGCCATCATAGATAAAAAAATCAGGCGTACATGCTGCATGATAAGATTGTGCTACCTCTTGTGTTGCATCATAAAGATAGGGAAAAGGAAACTGCTCTTTTTGTGCATAAAGTTTCATATTTGCCGGTGAATCTTCAGGATAAGCTTCAACATCATTAGCACTTATTGCCACAAAGCGAACATCCTTGGCCAGGTAATCACGTGCTACATCTACTATGCCATGCATAATATGTTTTACAAAAGGGCAGTGATTGCATATGAACATGACCACAGTGGCAATATCAGATGTTAAATCTTTAAATTTAATAAGTTTATCGCTGATGGTATCGGGTAAAACAAATTCAGGCGCATTTGTTCCAAGTGGAACCATAACAGATTGCATTTTAGCCATACTTACCCCCTTAATACATGCTCTAGTAGTATAGTTTTAAATCAATTAAATAGATAGTTAAGCTAATCTACCATTTTAAAAAAATACCTTTTTTTGTGGACTCGTGTATAACTTGACGTTGAGCTTTATTCACGGCAACCCAATAATTACCCATATTGCTCAAAGCAAACTTCGCCCGTGGATATTGGCAAACATCTAATACATCACGACAGTTGACTTGTTTGGGTATTTTTTCCTCGATTACTACACATTGAAATAATTGCTCAGGCATATCAGAAGCAAATGCGGCCCAATAGTTAGGCTTGAGGTAAGCGGTAAGTGAGGGGCTCATAAAAACATCGGTGGTTTCAACACGCTTTAATTTAATTGGTTGATAACTACGATTATGGATTAAAAAATAAGCTTGCTCGTTGGCGTGATTAAAAGTAAGTAAGGGCCCATTGTAACCAAAGCCTGTTTTTTCACAGCCTTTGGGAAAAATAGCGGCAAACGATGATTGCGCCATATAAATTAAAAGAATGACTCGAAGAATAAAGACCATGTAATACTTGTTATTGCCATGCATTTGAGTATTTTTAAAAAAATATTCTTAAAAGTAAAGCATTCTTTTAGCGCTCTTTAAGCGTGGCAAGCTTTGATAAGAGTAAGGGTGAATAAGTACGATAGCCACTTAAGCTTAAATAAAGTACCACATAAGAAAGTGAGATAAGCATGCATGCTTGATTTAGATGAGGATAAGTCCATAGCAATACGCCAGAGCTTATGCCGTAAATAATTGAGAAAATATGCATGAGAATTTTTAAGGTGTACGATTCGGTTAGATAATCAAGACGTGAGGGATACACGTATTTAATTGGAATAAAAATTAAAATACACAAGGCAATTAAGATGGCTGCATTCGTATGAACAGAGGTATTGAGCATAAACATGTAAAATACCGCAATGTTCCAATAGCAAGGAAAGCCTTTAAAAAAATGATCAGGCGTTTTAGCGTCTGCTTGACAAAATTGATAAGAAGACGTGATAACAATGGTGAAAATAATTGGATAAAGTAAATAAGGCGCTACTAAAGACGGATGCACAAACAAGAAAAAGCAGGGAGTGATGACATAGTTTAAATAATCAACAATATTATCCAGTAATGTGCCATCTATTTGCGGTAACACTTGTTTGACTTTCACTAAGCGTGCCAATGTACCATCAACGGCATCTATGAATATGGTCAATGCCATAAGCCAAAGGGCCGCAATATATTGATGCTGATATAAATAAATCAATGTTAATAAGCCAATAAAAGCAGCACTTGCTGTAAAGCCATGTACCAACCATGCAGCTAAATAATGCATAAAGTGCGGTTTAGTCAGGGTAGCTTGGTTGTTTAGCGAAAAGTTTGACATACAGGGATTATCCGAAGTTTAGTGCCTAAAATTATTTACGGTATTAATTTTATGACTTTAAAATAACGCAAAATTTTAACAATATTTCTTGCGAATGAAAACTACTGCTATGACTTGAATCAAGCAAGGGATAGGTTACACTTTAAGCTATATGTCAATAAATTAAGGATAGTGATGTCAATTGTGACTTTAAATCCCGCTACTGAAAAAAAGATACAAACTTATCAAACTTTGGATGATGCAGCGCTTCAAGCCAAGCTTAAACAAAGTCATGCTGCCTTTCATATATGGCGACATAGCTCATTTACTAAGCGTACTCAATTATTTTTGAGTCTTGCTAAAAAACTTATTGAAAGCAAAAAAATGCTTAGTGAAACTATGAGTATCGAGATGGGTAAGCCATTGTCTCAGGGGGTGCGGGAAATTGAAAAATGTGCGTGGTTATGTGAGCATTATGCCAATCATGCTCAAATTTATTTAAAACCGCAAAAAATTCAAACCGATATGAGTGAGGCTTGGGTGTCTTATCAGCCTTTAGGGGTTATTTTAGGGGTTATGCCTTGGAATTTCCCTTTTTGGCAGGTGTTGCGTTTTGCAGTACCCACGATGATGGCGGGTAATGCTGTGGTTATAAAGCATGCCTCGAATTGTTTAGAGTCTGGTGAAAAAATAGCACATCTTTTTCAAGAAGTTGGCTTTGAGGCAGATGTATTTAGTCATCTTATCATTCATACAGATGATGTTAAAAAAATTATCGCTCACCAAGCCATCAAAGCTGTGAGTTTTACAGGCAGCAATAAAGGTGGGCGGATAATTGCTCAAATGGCGGCTAATGAGCTAAAAAAATGTGTGCTAGAGCTAGGCGGCTCAGACCCCTACATTGTGCTAGCTGATGCTGATCTAGACCAAGCAGCGCAATGCATTGTGGCGTCACGTTTAAATAATGCCGGACAAGTGTGTGTAGCCGCTAAACGCGTGTTTGTTGCGCAAAGTATTTACTCAGTTTTAATTGATAAAATCAAACAGTATATGGCTGATTACCAACTAGGTGACCCGTTAAATCCGGCAACAAAGCTAGGTCCTCTGGCACGTCAAGATTTAAGAAATACGCTTGATGCCCAAGTTAAAACCAGTATTCAACAGGGGGCAAAATGTTTGGTAGGAGGTATGCCAGTTGCACAAGTTGGATTTTATTATCAGGCCACTTTATTAATAGATGTGAAGCCCGGAATGCCGGCTTTTGATGAAGAACTTTTTGGCCCAGTCATTGCCCTAAGTACGTTTGACACTGAAGAACAAGCCATTAAACTGGCCAATCAAAGTGAATATGGTTTAGGTGCTGCTATTTTTTCAACAGATTTAGATAAAGCAAAAAAACTTGCTGAATACGCCATTGAATCAGGTATGTGTTTTATCAATGCTCAAGTTTCCTCTGATCCAAGGCTGCCCTTTGGTGGTATTAAACACTCAGGGTTTGGTCGCGAATTAGCCCAAGAAGGTATTAAGGAATTTGTGAATGTTAAAACCATCGCAGTTAAATAATCAATCACCTAGAGATAAATTTATCTTTGTATCTATTAGAAATCAAAATTTGCAATGTTTTGAACATCAGCAACTAATAGATTCTTACGCGGTTTCAACAGCCAAAAATGGTCAAGGTGAGCAAATGGGTAGTGAATGTACACCCAGAGGATGGCATCAAGTTCATGCTATCATTGGTCAAAATGCTGTGCTTAATAGTGTGTTTGTTGGACGTGTTTGGACAGGGGAAGTGGCCACACCTGCTCTGGTTGCTGCTTTTCCGCAAAGAGATTGGATATTAACACGTATTATTCAACTAGATGGGTTAGAGGTAGGACGTAATAAAGAAGGCCACGTTGATACATTAAGTCGTTATATTTATATCCATGGCACACCTGACAATGTATCATTTGAACGCCCAAACTCCCATGGTTGTATTCGCATGCATAATCATGCGGTGGTTGCGCTGGCCAATTGGGTATCTGTAGGCACGCCAATATGCATTGAATAATTAAAGGAAGGTATATACCACAGGTTAACAAGCGGTATATAATTCGGACAAACTAGTTAATAAGCTTAAATGAGGTAACATGATGGCTTACA
This sequence comes from Legionella sp., assembly GCA_002863045.1. Classification (GTDB taxonomy): domain Bacteria; phylum Pseudomonadota; class Gammaproteobacteria; order Legionellales; family Legionellaceae; genus Legionella_C. The sequence continues at coordinate 227 of PKDH01000001.1, read as the reverse complement.
AATTCGAAGAAGGCAAAGATCTTATTATCGACGCGGTCGTGGCTAAAATTAACGAGCAGATGAATCCAAACCAAGCACCGTTATGTGCAGAATTTGTGCGACAATTCTACTCAACCGTAGCATTGGCAGATTTACAAGATTGGCAGGTTGATGATTTGTATGGTGCGGCGATTAATTTTTGGACACTATTACAACAACGCCGATCTAATGAAACAAAAATTCGAATT
>PKDH01000016.1 GCA_002863045.1 Legionella sp. | reverse complement strand
GTGATGCGCACGGCAGAATCGGTACGATTGACATGCTGACCGCCAGCCCCTGAGGCGCGGTAAGTGTCTATGCGTAAATCTGCCGGATTAATGTCAATGTCGATATCATCATCTACTTCGGGTGAAACAAATACTGCAGCAAACGATGTATGTCGTCGATTACCCGAATCAAAAGGTGATTTTCGTACTAAGCGATGTACGCCCGTTTCAGTGCGCAGCCATCCATAAGCATATTCGCCAGTTAAGTGAATGGTGGCACTTTTAATGCCAGCAACCTCACCTGGCGAGCATTCAACCAACTCAGTGCCAAAACCCTGCTGCTCGCCCCAGCGTAAATACATTCTTAATAACATCTCAGCCCAATCTTGAGCTTCTGTACCACCAGAACCTGCTTGAATATCTAGGTAGGCGCAAGAAGCATCCATTTTACCGGCAAACATTCGTTTAAATTCAAGGCGCTCGATGGTGTCAATTAATGGGACTAAATCTTGATGGATATCATTAATGGTACTTTCATCATTCTCAAAACAGGCAAGCTCATAAAGCGCACTTAAGTCTTCAAGCGTTTGTGTTAAGTAGGATAATTCATGTACTACGCCTTCAAGTTGCACGCGCTCTTTACCCAAAGCTTGGGCTTTTTCAGGTTGCTGCCAAATGTCCGCTGATTCTAATTCACGAGTGACTTCTTCTAAGCGCTCAGCTTTTGCTTCCCAGTTAAAGATACCCCCTAAGCAAAAGCGTGCGTTCTTTTAAATCTTTTAAATCATGATTAACCTGATTAATTTCTAACATAAGATTTTGCCTTAAAAAATTTCTGATTCTACGCGCAAATATTTAGTTTTTCTAACAAAAGACGGCGTTTTTCGCAATCATCTTTTAAAATAGATTTATTTTTTACCAAAAATCACACATCGACATCAAATTCTAGATAACGTATTATCAAAAATTAAATCGTCGCTCAACTTGAGCTTATACACGCACTTTGTGCATTATTTGATTGTGGAGTTAGCTATGATAACCGAGCCATCATCGGTTTTATCAACAACTGTGTTCGTCAAATCTTTTGCTCATCGAGTTCCAAAAGGCTATTTTCGTTCTAAACTTTTTACGGTCCTTGCCCATACCAATCCCTTGGTCGCGGCCGCAGGACCCTTATTTTCCTTATTAGAACGTTTAACTGTAAGCATGGTTTTGCCTGATATTCATCATCTGCGTCAAAATATTGAGCATGAACTTTTGGCTTTTTGCAGTCGCTTAGAGAGCAGCATCGTCGCTGATGAAATAACCAAACTTGGTTATTTTCTTTTATGTACCACGATTGATGAATTAGTTGGCAAACACTATCTAAAAATTCATGGCGTGTCGATTGAATTTCAAGCATTTACAGCTTGCTCTTTTGAGGAAATTAAGCCTTATGAGCGCTTTTTTGACATCATCGAACACATCAAACATCAACCCAATCGGTATCTAGATTTAATTGAATTGGCTTATCATTGCTTGATTATAGGTTTTGAGGGAGTGCATCATCATCAAGTAGATGGTCGTATAAAATTGGATAATCTTATTGAGCAATTGTTTGATATTATTACAGAGCATCGCGTCAATAAAAAACATCTTCTACTTAAAGCAACGCCTCCACCAACACCCGCCTCTGTGATATCACCTAAAAAATATGGCCTAGTGGGTATCTTATTGATGGGTACTATTTTAGCAGCCTTAGGCTTAAGTCATTGGTTGATTAACCAACAAGTGCAAACTATTGAGCACCACTATGCGCTTGCAACGCAATTGGATACATAATGAACAAAGCTCTTGAGATTTTGTGTGATGCCATCACTCAGCTATTATCATCTTATTCATCAGTTGCAAACGTTTCTTTTATTCTGGTGATTGGCAAAAATTTTCAAGGTAAAACGTGTTTATTGCGCCAAAGCTCCCTTGTTTATTATCCTCATGAGTTTGCCCATGGTGCGACACTATTTCACAATCATGAAGGTATTGTGGTTGAACTTGGGGAAAAATGGTTACATCTAAGTGAAACTTTATTAACTGATACGCTAAAAGCATTCAATCGTTGTCATCGCCGCATTCGCATCACCGGTATGATGTTTTGTGTTGAGAGCATAGAATTAATCGATGCGAATGCCACTGAATTACTTGTATTATGCCAAGCTCAAGCACAATTTTTTAAACGATTTATTGAAGCTTTACCTTATCAAGTTGAGACCGCGCTTGTCTTAACTAAACTTGATACCATTGCCGGATTTTGTGAATTTTTTCACGCCGAGCATGAGCAAGATTTACAACAACCTTTAGGTTTTTCACTTGAAACTCAGCTGCAACAAAAAAAATTGGTCAATAATTATAAATGGCAATTCGATTTACTCATTGAAACATTAAGTCAAAAAACAATTGCTAAGCTTCATCCCGTGCGCTCAAGCACTAAGCGTACACTTATCCGCGAATTTCCTCTCCAATTGGCGAGCCTACGTTTACCCATCCACACGCTTTTACAACAATTGTCAACCACAGCTTTGTCGTTGCGTAGTATTTATTTTACCAGCAGCGAACAAGGTGGTCTGATTATTGATAAGTTAAATCAAAAAATAGCCCATGAATATGCACTCACTGTGCGCACGCCCTACCCTCATTCTAAAAATTATCGCGCCTATTTTATCAAAGGCGCCTTGGATGCATTTCAAGCCAAAACGTGCCATTTGGTTCAGCGTTCGCTTAAACCAAGCCATTTGCTTTTGGCCGGTTTACTAGGCACTCTAACCCTTATCACCTGTATCGGTTTTCATTACTTACACTACGCTCATTTACTGCAAGATACCCAAGAAGAGTTGCTTGCTTTTAAAGAAAACGCCAAACCTTATCATCAAGCACAAAGTTTGCATCATCTATCTAAAGCCAATCATGTTCTAACAAAAGCCACCGCCGGTATTTTTCCTTATAAGGCCATTCATCAATTAGAACAACATGTGGCACAAAAAACACAAACCACCATACAAGCAACACTGCGCCCTAAACTTATTAAACAACTTGAAGCAGTACTGCATGATGCAACGTTATCACCTATTTCACACTACGAAGCACTCAAAGTTTATTTGATGTTGCACGACCCCAAGCATTTTAAGCAACCAGTTGTTGAGCAATGGTTTGTACATTTTTGGCAAAAAATATATCCTAACGCTCCGCAAACCAACATGCAAACCTTACTAAAACAAGCGCTAAACGTACCATTTAAAGCCTCAACGCCCTCATCAACGCTCATTTTAGCGACACGCAATTATTTAAACGCTCTACCTTTAGCTTATCTTTATTATGGGTTAGCTAAAAAGTATCTGCCAAAACACCAAGAACCACTGAATTTTGCTGAATTTCATTTGGCTTCGCAAAATTTACCAAAGATTTTTTTACGGCAAAATTTTACGCCAACATTACAATCTTTGCGGCAAATAGCCCATATTTTTCAGCAAGAAAACTGGGTATTGGCTCGTCAAGACTTAAATGATTTACCCAAAACACTGCAACAAGCTTATTGCCAAGATTTTGTCACCTGGTGGCAGCAATTTATCCATAAATCCCATTTAAAACATCATGAACATTACTCGCAAACTTTGCAATATGCGCAACAGTTGCATCAAACTCAAGCACTTGCTCGTTTTTTTGAGTTTATTCAAACAACATTAAAGCCTGGTGAGGCTAGCAATGAGGCGATATTTAACCAAAAAATCGCTGCTAAATTTACCGATGTAACTCTCATAAGCCCAATGATAGTGCGCGAATTAAACGAAACAATTGATGAACTTTATACCTTTTTAACCACCCTCTCTTTGGTCAATGACCAGGGTCAAAGCATGTTTAAAATAACCAAAGCACGTTTTGTACCCAAAGCGCATTTAGACCCCCTTAGTAGACTTTATCGTCAAGCCAAATTGCTACCAGCGCCTTTGTCAATATGGACAACTGAACTTGCTGATGAAGTGTGGTTTCACTTTGTGGCACAAGCTAAAATATTTATTAATCAAAAGTGGCAAGAAACTATCTTGCCTTTTTATCAACAATCAATTGCTCATCGCTATCCTTTCGCCCATCACCCTACAGAAGTGTCTTTAGCACACTTTGACTATTTTTTCGCACCTCATGGGCTGCTTAATCAATTTGTAGACGATTATTTAAAACCCTTTCTTGATACCAGCCAGCCGCAATGGCAACCTCGAGCGCAAAATGGCTATCTTATTCCAATCTCAGATAATCTTATTAATGAACTTATACGAGCAAATGTCATCAGCAATATGTTTTTTGCTAAAAATGCCACCAAAAGTCGCATTGATTTTAGCTTACAAAAAATTAACCTAGACCCAATGATTGCTAATTTACAACTCGCCTTTGGCACACATACTCTAACGGATAATCAAGAAAGTCACGCATATACCCAGTTTACGTGGCCACAAAGTGATGTCACATTAAGTATTAATTCATTAGAAGGCCAGCATTTAGAACGTACAGAAAATGGCCCATGGGCGCTGTTTAAATTACTTGAAAAGTTAAATGTCATGACTGATGACCAAGATAGTGCGAGTTTACAAATTTTGTTTGATGTACAAGGCAAAACTGGGCGATATTTATTAAAAACACAAAATCAAATCAATCCTTTTAGCCCAGGTATTTTATCAGGCTTTCAATTAACACCTAACATTGGCTGAAATTATCCCTTGTTTTTAATTAAAATAGTCCACACTTAACTAAGTAACTTCAGTCAATGATAAAGGTTAATACAATGCGAATGGATAAACTTACCTCAATGTTTCAACAAGCGCTCGCCCAAGCACAATCTTATGCTTTGGGGTTAGATAATAATTTTATTGAACCTGAGCATCTACTCAAAGCGTTTTTGGTACAAACAGCTAGCAGCTATCCAGCTCTTTTAACCAAAGCTGGTGCTGATGTGGCAAAACTTAAACAATTACTTGATGACGCATTACAAAAACTACCTACTATTGCCCAAAATCAAGGGGATGTGCATGTTTCAAATACCCTTAGCCGCCTGCTTAATTTAACCGATAAATTATCGCAGCAAAAAAAAGATGCATATATTTCAAGTGAATTATTTTTGCTCGCAGCCATAGACCATGACAACAATATTTCTCGCCTTTTAAAACAAGCAGGCGCGACCCCTGCGCGCATCAAGCAAGCCATTGAAGATGTGCGCGGCCATGAAGCTGTACAAAGTCCGGAGGCAGAATCCACCCGCTTAGCATTAGAAAAATACACCATTGATTTAACCGCCCAGGCGCAGACAGGCAAATTAGATCCCGTCATTGGGCGCGATGATGAAATTCGCCGTACCATCCAAGTTCTACAGCGTCGTACTAAAAATAATCCAGTATTGATTGGTGAACCTGGGGTGGGTAAAACAGCCATCGTGGAGGGCTTGGCGCAGCGTATTATCAATCATGAAGTACCTGAGGGCTTGAAACATAAACGACTTTTAGCGCTCGATATGGGGCAGTTAATTGCTGGCGCGAAATATCGTGGTGAATTTGAAGAACGCTTAAAAGCAGTTTTAAAAGATTTGGATAAACAAGCAGGACAAGTGATTTTGTTTATTGATGAGTTACACACTCTGGTTGGTGCCGGAAAAGCTGAAGGTGCTATGGATGCTGGTAACATGCTAAAACCCGCGCTTGCGCGCGGCGAATTACATTGCATTGGTGCGACCACACTGGATGAATATAAGCAATACATCGAAAAGGATGCCGCTCTTGAACGTCGCTTTCAAAAAGTGCTGGTCACAGAACCTAGTGTTGAAGATACCGTGGCCATTTTACGTGGATTAAAAGAACGCTATGAAGTGCACCACGGTGTTGAAATTACCGATTCCGCCATTATCGCGGCCGCTACGCTCTCAAAACGTTATATCAGCGATAGACAGCTGCCTGATAAAGCCATTGATTTAATTGATGAAGCAGGTAGTTTGATTCGCATGGAAATTGATTCAAAACCTGAAAGTTTGGATAAATTAGAACGGCGTATCATTCAATTAAAAATTGAGAAAGAGGCGTTAAAAAAAGAAAGTGACGCAGCTTCTAAAAAACGCTTAGATGATTTAGACCACACCTTAAACGATTTAAATAAACAATATCATGATTTAGAAGAGGTATGGCATACTGAAAAAGCTCAGTTACAAGGTACAACTCATATCAAAGAAGCGCTTGAACGCGCCAAAATTGAGCTGGAAGGCGCCCGTCGTGCGGGGGATTTAGCTTGCATGTCAGAGCTACAATATGGCCGAATTCCAGAGCTTGAGAAAAAACTTAAAGACGCCAATGCGCTAGAGCCTACTGATAACCGTTTGGTGCGCAATAAAGTCGGTGAAGAAGAAATTGCTGATATTGTGTCTAAATGGACAGGTATCCCAGTAAGTAAAATGCTTGAAGGTGAAAAAGATAAGCTTTTGCATATGGAAGATACACTGCATCAAGCATTAATTGGCCAAGATGAAGCCATTAAGGTCGTTGCCAATGCCATAAGGCGCACCCGAGCCGGCCTTGCTGACCCCAATCGCCCGATTGGTTCTTTTTTATTTTTAGGGCCAACAGGCGTTGGTAAAACCCAGTTATGCAAGTCTTTGGCAAGTTTTTTATTTGACACGTCTGAAGCTATGGTGCGCATTGATATGTCTGAATTTATGGAAAAACATTCCGTGGCCCGTTTAATTGGCGCACCTCCAGGTTACGTGGGTTATGAAGAAGGTGGTTATTTAACTGAAGCCATCAGGCGCAAACCGTATGCGGTTATTTTATTAGATGAGATAGAAAAAGCGCATCAAGATGTGTTTAATATTTTACTACAAGTATTAGATGATGGTCGCCTGACCGACGGCCAAGGACGCACGGTTGATTTTCGGCATGCAGTGATTGTGATGACCTCTAATCTAGGCTCAGAAATCATTCAAAAAGTCCACACTGATTTAACGTATACTCAACTAAAAACCAGCATCATGGAAGTTGTGCGCCAAAACTTTCGTCCTGAATTTATTAATCGTATTGATGATACGGTGGTGTTTCATCCATTAACTCTAGAAGACATCAAGGCCATCACCATCTTACAAATTACCTTGTTAAGCGATAGACTCGCCCTCCAAGATATTCATTTAAAGCTTTCTCAAGAAGCGCTCGATTATCTCGCTCAAGCAGGGTTTGACCCAGTCTATGGCGCAAGGCCACTCAAACGCGTGATTCAACAAAAACTTGAAAATCCACTGGCAGAGGCTTTGTTAGCAGGAAACATCAAGCCACATACTCATGTAGAGGTATTGCTTGATAACGATAACATCTTGTTTAAAACGCTTTAAATTAATATTATTTTGCCAGATTTTCTAGTTTAAAATAGCTTTATTTATAGGAAGGAGGTCATCATGACGCTCAAATTTATAACGTTTTACTATCTATAGGTACGATATTTTTATCAAAAAAATAATAATATAATTTAGGATTTATATCAGAGCTAAAGGCATTTTCAACAAGGTAATATTGATTATACGCTGCACCCACTCCATGCTCGGAGAGCGAAGAAAAAATACACAAATAAGCTCGTTTTTTGTACTCAATTCTATACCAAATAGAGCTTGTAAATTCAACGCCAGGTTTAATTTCAGGATTAATAGAATAATTTTCAGCGTGTCGTGGATTAACTTTTCGGTCGTTAATAATAAAATAAAAATTTTCATTACACGTTAATACACCGAACGCTTTACCTTGAAAAATCCTATCATATTGATTTTCACAGCCATCTAGTGGTTTATCTGCAGGCCCTACACCTTCAATTTCTTGGATAGTCATTTTATGGTTATAAGGTGTACCCTTTATGCATGTCTGTAAAACTTCGTAAGGAGGATTTGCATACACTGACTGAACAAATATCATCATACCAAACAAAATTTGAATTAATTGCACTTGCTACCTCCGTTAGCTTCAACATACTGCTCATCAAGCTTCCAAAAAATTGTTTTACCTTGTGTAGCTGTTGAAATATATTTATTGTCGTAATAACCTCGTCTGCGTCCTTTTCTTTTTTTATGCTGGGGTTCCGGTGTAAGAAAAATATTATGTGATTGATTGGAATAATGAAATCCCTGTCTATATTTATAATGCTTAACACCACTGGTTTTTAAATCATAACCATCCCAAAAACACCCGCCATTTGCGTAATCTATTCCATAATTAAGCGCGTTATTTGCGGCATCATATGCTTTTTTAAAGTGTTTTTTATCACCACACATCAGCTGAACAAAGCGTTCGTTTTTATTGTATACCACAAAAGAAAAATTTCTTCTTTTTTGTACAAGCATATTGACACTTTCATGACGAAGTGAATCACGCATTCTAACAATTGCCGAAGCAATCCCAGCCATTTCTTCATAGACATTTGACCAATGCGCTTCACCATAAGCGATGGCTGCTAATAGTTTAACTTCACTTACGCGACTTAAGTCTTGCCAACATGCTTGTTCTTGACGATAGCAATGTTGCTTATCTGCCGATAACACCCACGATGGGTTAGGGCAGACAGTGATTTGCTCAGAGCACCTATTTTGATGTATCGGAATGACTAAAGAACCATCTGAGCATACTTCACCATAAGGAATATACACTGGATGACCGGCAGCCGTTTCACACCACCAACCGCCTGGCATAGACGTTGGTGGTAAATGCAATACCTCACAAACTTCTTGCCAGGTTTTTTTACGCACAGGGCTATCATAACTTACCGACCATGCTTCATCTATCTTGGTGCGTTGTACTTTAAGTGCCGCTATTTCCTGCGCCTGCACACCATGGCTTAACCATAAAACGATAAAAATAGAAAACAACTGGTACAGCATGGACAACTATAGTGAACTATTTAAAAAGTGACTATTCTAGCTTTTTAAACCGTTCAGGCTATAAGCATTGCCAAATTAAATTGGTAGTTATTTGAATATTATTAGATTTTAAATCAACGGTAATTTTAACGTCTTAAATTTGCATCATTCGCATTTTCGGGTGGGATGGTTATGGATACTTGCTCACTTATGCTTTTTTAAATATCATACTGTCATTTTTATAACTAAATTTGATAAAATATATGAAGCTTTATTCTAACGATAATCCAAATAGTTTCTGGCAGTATTACATTGATCCCAATAATTTATTAAACGACGCTTACGCTAAAAGTATACATAAAGTGTTGCATCAGTTATTAAATGGTGCAACTAAATCAGCTGATATGGCTTTAAAGCATGCCCAAGGCAAAGATAGCCAGGAAAAAGTTTATCGAGTTATTGGTACACGATTAAATAACACTCATCGTCTGCTTGCCATTACTTTTTGTTATAAAGGTTTAGCATGTTTGGTGTTGCTTGATGTGGTTGAATTTCATAAATATCAAAATTCTTGGGCAATGAACGCCAAGCAATTAGGCCACTTTCTTCGACAACATGAAGATAGGTTTAAACACCTGATAACCCAGGTACAAACCACTTCATCCACCTCAAACGATATCAATCCAGATGCGCTTACTTATCCAGCCGTTCACTGGCATAAGCAATCGTGGATTACTTTAAATCATGCCCAAAGTCAAAGCGTGCATCAATCTTTACCTCTACAAATTAAAGGTGCAGCTGGTTCGGGTAAAACAATTTTGGGTGATGTATTTTTAGCAGATCACCATACCTGTGTTGCTAATGAAATCGTTTATATAGCTAAATCACCGCTACTTGTAGAAAACGCTATGAAACGCTTGCCCCAAGGCGTTCAGTGTTTATCGGTTATAGCGCTACAAAAAAAACTTTGCCCGCAAAAACAATGGGTAGGATTTGAAGAGTTTATAATTTGGTTCGAAAAAGACAGTGCTAAATCTCATCAACGTCAACAAATAACGTTGACGCCTTGCGCAATTTATAATGAATTTAAATTTATAGCTGCTCTAGACCTTGAGCTTAAAGCCCATAAAGAAGCTGTTTTAACGGCGTATAAGAGCTTTAGTGATGCAACTTATCGCGTGCCTTCGACAAAACGCGCGCGCTTGCTTGAGCTTTATACAAATTACAGAAACTATCTTGAGGGACAAAATCAGGCAGATACTCATTTAACCTATATTGATAACACTAATCTCGAACATCCAGAAAAATTTAAATTTATGTTTATCGACGAAGGTCAAGATTTATCGCCTGTCCAATTAGCCCAAGTTTTAGGCTTATGTGAACATCAGCAATGGGTCGTATGCACCGATAATAATCAAGCTTTGGATGGTGCTGAAGCCATTGACCATTGGCTTAAAAAACTTGCCAAACCCAATATGCTTACGCAAACCTATTTGTCGGCAAGTTACCGCTGTGCTAAAGCCATAGGTAATTTTGCTAATGCATGGTTACACATTAAAAATGCTTATGTCGATGGCGTTAATAACAAAGATGATGATTGTGAATTCAAGACCCCAGATGTCACAAATTCTATGGGTCATGTATCAGTCGTACCCTCTAGTAATTTAAATGATTTACAAAAGCGTTTTAGCGCAAGTGATGCCTATCTAACTTCAGAGTTTGATACCGCCATTGTGGTCTTTAATGATAATGACTTGGTTTTAATGCAAACAATGTGGGGTAAACATCGGGTATTTTGGCCTGAAGAAATCAAAGGCTTGGAATATCCGCGTGTTATTTTAATCAACCCGTTAGATAACCAAGCCATGCGTGATGTCGATAAAGCATTGGCACAAAAACCGCAATGGCAAACCAACCTTAAGCCCAATCGGCCTAAACAAAAGCATTTATTGCACGAAAAAGAAGCTCAAGTCAAAGTATTGCATCAAATATTTGTGGGTATAACACGTGCGATGACGGAAGTGTTTTTTGTTCAAGATGAGGCACATCATTTGCGCCAGATTTTGACATACCTAAAAAATTACCAAACCGTCAGTCATTCTAATACTCTCGAAGAGCAAGTCGCACCAATTTTAGATGAAGCTGAATATATGCGTGAAGCAACTGAGCATTTTGAGCGTTTGAACGCGCAGGGGCTAAAAATTCAGGCACAAGCATTAAAAGATAAAATCGATGAATTCTCTAAAGCCAAAGCACCACCCATGCCAATAGTAAAACCAGATAAGGTGGTTCAACATTCTGCGCGGTTCTATCTAGATACATTAATTAAAGATCCTAAGACGCCATTTAATCAAATGATGACATTGCTTGATAAAGCCTATGAGTATGATGATTTTGTACAAACATGTTGCGCAAGAAAAGGCAACCAAACTTATCTTGAGCGCCTTGCAAATGACTATCTTGTGACTTGGGCACTTATCAAGTCACGAAATAAACTGGCACAAAAGCAAAGTCTGCATACCATACGTACAATTATTTATACCCATACCGTTAGTGATGAACGTAAACTATATCTTTGGCAGCTCTTAGCGCTTGTCGCACCTAATGAAATTGCTAGCTTTCTTGAAAATATGCCACCAAATAACTCAGTTTGGCTTAGTGATGAAAAGTTGGATGAAGTTTGGTATAAATTACTTACCAAGAATTTGCTGCCAAATATTAATAACATTAAAAACAACTTGTTACAAAGCACATCCTCCAATAAAAAAGGTCGCCGTGGTAAAAAAAATAAAATAGCTATAACACCTAACAAAGCCATACCTGAACATTATATTTCAGCTTATCTTGTGCCTGCTATTGTGCGTGATCCTTGTAAATTTTACCCAATATTAGTTGAAAATATCGCCTTCCATCAGCTATTTCTTCGTCATATAAATGAAATTGCTCCAGCACTTTGCCAAGCATTAACTTTTAATAGTTTTATTGGCTATCCTGCTTCTGATGAATATACTTCATTGCCTTTTCAGTTAAGAAGCACTAAATATGGTCAGCTTGTTTATAGAATGTTACTTGATTATGAATCTAATGATCATAAGCTTAATCAATTTATTGCTATTTTACGTGAATTTCATCCGTTATATCTATCTAGAAACGCACAAGAATTTTCAAAATTTTTCAAAAATTTTATTATGGATGATACACCCTGGTTATTTGCAGTTTACTTTTCACCCATAGCATCTTTTACTAATACTTATATTTTTATTAATGATCATCCTAACGCCAAACAAATATTATGGAATGCCATAGCTCATTGGGGCCCGAAAATCGCGCGTCTATCTCCTATTATTGATAGCCATATTTATCAAATGTTACAAATAATTTGTTGCCACCAAAATTATCAGATGCTCAACAATATTTTAGATAATCTAGGTGATAAAGCTAGAAATTTACGATGTTTAAAATTAGATTCTAATGAGCTTCTTCTATATTTTAAAAAGAAGCAATGTACCTTAGAGTTACAGTTTTATGAAAATTATTTAGCTGAATATGCTTTTCTTTATGCTGAAAGTGATGATTTTAATGAGCTTGCTCATCAATTTTCTTCTAAAAATGAAATACAAATTGTGCGGTTACTCGATTTTTGCTTAGTCGAATTGGAAGAGCAATTTAAATTATGGCATGCGGATAAGACGCCTGTGTCCGAACAAATTATTGAAAATCTTCGGATTCTTCTACAAAAATTAAATGTAACCATCGAGCCTTATGCCACTTTCCATGAGCACTTTTATACTATCTTGGAAAAATTAGAGTCATACAATCAATTGAGCGATACGGATGAATCATCTAAGTCTTATGAATCATCTGAGTCTTATGAATCATCTGAGTCTTATGAATCATCTGAGTCTTATGAATCATCTGAGTCTTATGAATCATCTGAGTCTTATGAATCACAAGACAGTGTTAAGTTAGCTCGGCCACCAGGGTTATCCTTCTGGCCTATTCCTGACAAAATTTTTGGCAAATTCAATCATAATAGCGACGAAAATTACCATTTTAAGCCATAAAATTTTATAAATTAAAATTTATGGTAATAAGATTTAGATATGCATTTTTTTAATGGCTCATAAAGTGCGGCTAAATATTTATTGCTCATGATAATCACCGCATCTTGAGCACAGACTTCTTTAGCAATACTTTGCGCCATCTCTGGCAGTGAGGTAAAAATCAAATGTTTTATTGACCAAGCTTGACTTAATTTTTCTAAATCAAACTGCTTGGGCTTTAAAAAATACACCATATCAGCCTGCTCTAAGGCATGTTGTAGGGCTGGCGCATGCGCCCCTGTTTTCATGGTATAGGAAGCGAAATCAATGACAGCAATGATGCGTTGATAACGCTTAGTATCTTTTAATGACATAATAGTTTTAGCAATCGCGGTTGGATGATGCGCAAAATCATCAAAAATAGTGATACCATGTGCTGCATAAATTATCTCCAAACGTCTTTTAGCGGGCTTAAATTCACTCAAGGCTTGAGCAGCAATTTTAGGTGCGATTCCTGCTTTTTGACTTGCTACAAAAGCGGCCAGAGCATTTTCAACATTAAAGCGCCCTATCACAGGCCATGTAATGCTTGCTTTTTTTTGATTATGGTGAAAAATTTCAAACGATGTACCGCTTTCATGGCAAAGCTTTGCTTGCCAATTAGGCGTTTGAGTGTCTGCACATAACCATTCATCTACTTGTGAATATACCCCCTTTTGTAACACCTCATTTAAAGCACTATCGTTTTCGGGCTTCAATACCCAGCCTTTTGCTGGCATGGTTTTAAGTAAATACCCAAATTGCTGCTGAATATCTGCTAAATTTTGATAAATATCAGCGTGATCAAATTCCAAGTTAGTTAATATCGCTATTTCCGGGTGATAATGTAAAAATTTAGGACGCTTATCAAAAAAAGCGGTGTCGTATTCATCCGCTTCAATAATGAACCACTTACCATTGGTTAACCTTGCGCTTGTCGCAAAATTAGGGGCAATCCCGCCAATTAAAAAACTAGGATTAAGACCCGCATATTCGAAAATCCATGCCAACATGGCTGTGGTAGTTGTTTTACCATGAGTACCGGCCACTGCTAACACACGATAACGCGGTAAGAGCACTTGTGCCAACCATTGCGGACCGGAATAATAGGCTTGATGCGCATCTAAAACAGCTTCTAGTACCGGCATTCCTCGCTTCATACAGTTACCAATAATCACACAATCGGCAGCAAGCGCTAAAGAGGCATCGTCATATCCTTCTTGCCATCTGATATCTTGGGCAATTAAAAGATCACTCACTGGTGGATAACAACAAGCATCTGAGCCTGTGACGATAAACCCTGCTTGACGCGCCAATAATGCTAACGCACTCATAAAAGTGCCGCCAATTCCTAAAATATGAATATGTTTCATCGGTTATCTGCCTAAATTTTTTAAGAGTGTGTGTTTAAGGGTGTATCAAGATGCTCGACCACAGGTTTATCCCAGGAACCCGTTATTTTATAGCGATAACGATTCATTTTTTGTATATTTTCAGCAATTATTTTACTCACAGCCCAGGTAGCAAGACCGGCGATAGGTCCTGCCGCAAGGGTTGCCACCACGGGTAAACTTGAAGTGACATGAGGCAAAATAACCACCCTTAAATCATATAATTTTTGTATCATATCAACATCACCCATAATATTTATCCAAGCAATAGGACCGTCCATGTAACTATCCTTAGTACTCATAACGCCCTGATTTAAAGTGAAATTTCCTTTAAAATCATCAAAACTATAACCATGTTGCGCCAAATCGCTAAAATCTAATCTTAAACGACGTGGCAGAGTTTGTATGCTTAAAAGACTCATCAATTTACCCAAACCAATTTTATTTTCAGTTTCAGCATTTAAGTGGGTAATATATCCATGTTTTAAATTAATATAGGTTTGTGCTTTAAGTTCGGCAAGTGAGAAATCAAGCAACCCCCCTGGCCAGTTTCCTTTAAAATAAACCTGACCTTCACGAGCTTGTAGCGCTGGATGAAGCTGCCAGGCCTTAAATAAGGATGCTAGATTTTGAATGCGTAGCGTCGCATCTACATCACTTTGGCCAAAAGCAGTATTGAGCGGCCACGTAGCCTGCGCTTGTAATTGGTAGAAGGAGGAATTAAGCGCAAAATCGGTGATATCAAGTCCTTTTGCTGTTTGATGCGCCTTAAGAGAAGCTTGGCCTAGGTGATATTCATTTATCATCAAATTTTGCACTGTTAAATCTAAATTAGGTAAAAAAGTCGGTTTAAACGTGGCAGTTGGCGCTTCATCTTGATGCTTGAAGGAATATTTTAAATAAGCCAATACGCCGCTTAGCGTTTGTGTGTTGGTATCATAATGCACTTCCCCTTGGCAATGGTCGTGTTCAATGGCTATATCCCATATTTGATTCAATGAGTTGACGGCCATAATCGCTACGTTTTCAATTACCTTATCGGTTATTAATAATCTCTTAATGAGCAAATCAAGGGATATTGAGGGTAGGGAGTTAAAATGTCCCCCTGTCGTAGGAAACACTGATTGATACACCTTTTGCCAGGCTGTGGCATCCACTTCATCTAATTGACCTTTGATTTGAAACAAAGGCAATACTTTAAAATGCAGCTTTTTCTCCGAACCAAATTGCACATGTGCCTGCTCTAAATTTAGTTTAGGTGATTGGCTAAGAATTAAATCAGCGTTAAATAGCTTGCTATAATCAACATGCATTTTTATCTTGGCATCGTCGTTAAAACGTATGACACAGGCCAAATGATGCTTAGACTGTGCTGATTTTTTTAATGGCAAAGGCAAATTTATCGCCACACCTTGCAAATCGGTATCTAAAGCAATGGTTTGAACCTTATGTGTGGCTTGAGGAATGATTATATTTACACCAAACCCCGTAGAGCCTTCCAGTACGCGCAAAATAGGTGAGGCAATATATTGACGAAGAACGGCCATGCTTAGTTCACTTTTGATAAAAAGACTGGTTGCCAACATCGGATAACTTAATGTTTTGATGGCCATATGCAAAGGATAGGCTTGCCATACAGCATCAAGTTGACTATTTTTAATTCCTTTTTCAGTAAAATTTAAACGTCCCTTGACATGAGTTAAAAGCGATTTTTCAAGCCATCTATGACGCACTTTATTGTCCAGAAAATCTAAGCTGCCTTGTAGTTTAAGTGATTTATCCCCATATAAAGGCCACTGCCAGCTTAACTCACCCCTTACCTTATCTGAAATTTTAAGGCCATTTAACCAGGGTAGTGTCGCTTTAAGAGGGGTATTATTAATATAAGAAATAAGGTGGCTTGCCGGCGTTTTAACTGAAGTTTGACCGGTTAATGTTTCGTTACCCAAACCTAAACCTGTGATGCTCGCCTGGCCTTGGGTAAGCGTTAAGCCGGCTAAAACTGCCTGATGCACATTAAACGAGAGATTGCGCGAATTAAGCATAACGTTGGCTTGTATATTAGTAATATCAGGCCAGCTTGGTGCCATTTTTAAGTTCATGCCTGTTATGTGGCCTTGAACACTTAATACACCAGGTGTTTTATCAAATGGAAAATCAATAAGACGCCCTTTTAACTTAACAGTGGCATCAAGTTGGCTGAGTTTTTTAATATCTTGTACAAGCCAACGATTCAATTTAGATGGTAAAGTTAATTTCTCAATAAAAGGACGCCAGTACAAAAAATTTTTACTACTTAGTTCTGCATCCATATCAACAGCCGAGGACTTATTAAATGTTATATCTGATAATTGTCCGGAAGCTTTAAGCATTAAATTAGGGTGTACTACCTGAAGATTATCAATACTAATTTGTATGTCTTGTGGTTTTTTTTGCCAATGCCAGAGGGTATTTAGTTTTAAATCAAGTAACGGCATTCGCGTAAAATCAATATTGACATGCGGGCTATCTAACTTTAAAAAGCCTTGTTCGGCTTGCCAAGCTAGCTGTCCATTCAAACCTGCTATTTTAGGTAAAGCTTGATAGCCTGATAAACTAAGCTGACGAAATTGCGTTGATACCGCGTGTAGCTGCTGCGCCTGCCATGCCACATGAAGCTCTTGCAGCACGCCTTTTATTACTACTGATTGTAAAGGTGTAGGTAGCTTGTAGTAAAATTGACTTAAATGTAGTAGCGGTTGTATAAAGGTGTGTTTTACATATAAATCCCAGGTATCGTGTAGGGTTTGATGGCGCAGAGAAAGTGCGTTTTCAGGCCATCTTTGCGCACCATATAGAATATATAATTTATCCATAAGTAGCTGCCAACCAAAAGGCCTCACCTGCCAGGCTATATTGGCTTTTAAAGAGAGAGGTTGTGATAATGCCTGATGGTATGGCCTTACATCTTTTAAATTGAGTTCACTTTGCACACGCTCTATCTGGCCTTTTTGCACATCAAACCAAATATTGGCATCAACCATACCCGTTAAAGAGGTAGAGAGATAGGGATTTAGATAGATGATATCTGCCTGCTTTAAAGCCATAAACCCATTTGCGTTTAGTGTGCGAAGTTTGCCTTCTTTCATCCATAAATTTGCTAAAAGGCGTATGGATGCGACAGGTTTTTGATTGATTAGTTGTGCATATGCTTCAAGATGATAATTAATACCCCGCCTTACCATTATAAAGCGCTCGCCTTTAAGCAAAAGATGACTGTTCTGCGCTGTTTTGATAATTGCTTTAACATGTTTAATTTGCACTTTATGAGGCAAAATATCATAAATTATTTGTACATAATTAGATAAACTATTGACAGGATAAGACCTATACACGTTGGTTAGGCCTGCAATTTGCCAGTGTTTGTGTGTATGTTTAATGTTCGCTTTTACCCCATCTATTTTAATTGAGCTTAATTTAAGGCGTTGATGCCAAAAGGTGCGTATCAAATCAATCCCTATGACCATTTCATGTATTTTTAAGGCAGTATTTTTTTGGTAAGAAAATTTAACACCTTTTAATTTAACAGTCGGATAAAACCAATACCATCCGGTTTGCATGGTTTCAATGGTTACATTAGCATGCGCTAATATCGATAAACGGTGCGCTAATTGCGGTTTATACTGTGCCGCCCACGGCGTTAAGATACGGCAAACACCCGCAAGCATTGCCAGCGTAATGATGGTGATGGCCAGAGGTAGCCTGCAAGCTTTTAACAAAAAACGACATCGATTTGTTAACAAAAAACACCTGGATAATTAAATTAGATAACCTTTCTCGCGCATTTTAGCTAATTTATAACGTAAAGTCCGCTCACTAATCCCTAATATTTGAGCAGTGGTTTGCCGATGTCCCTGATTTTTTTGAAGCGTATGATGAATAACATCAAATTCATTTTGCACCAGAGTGTTTATTTTTTTATCAAAAGATCCTGATAAACCATTCTCTTCATGTTCTAAACATAAATCATTACTTTCTATTTGCAGCGTTTGATGCAAAATTAAACTACGCTGCATGCAGTTACTAAGCTCTCGTACATTACCAGGCCAGGAATAATGTAATAATCGCTCGCTGGCTGCAACGGATAGTTTAGGCGCGATTTTATTCATTTGTTTGGCATAAACATGGATGAAATAATGCGCAAGCGGTAAAATATCTGCCACACGTTCCCGCAGTGGTGGCCATGAAAGAGGAAAAACATTCAAACGATAATACAAATCTTCACGAAAACGCCCTGACTTAATTTCTTCGATTAAACGACGATTTGTCGTAGCAAGCACTCTGATATCAAGTTTTGTTAGTTTGTGGCTGCCCAAGCGCTCCACTTCTTTTTCTTGTAAAACTCGTAATAACTTAGCTTGTAAGGCCAAACTCATTTCACTCACTTCATCAAGTAAAATGGTGCCACGGTGTGCTTGTTCAAATTTACCTGGCATCGTTTTATAAGCACCAGTAAAAGCACCTTTTTCATAACCAAATAAAGTTGCCTCAAGCATATGCTCTGGAATCGCCGCACAGTTAATCGCTACAAATGGATAAGACTTACGCGCTGAGTTTTGGTGAATACACTGAGCGAGCACTTCTTTGCCTGTACCACTCTCACCACTTATCATGACACTGACAT
Source organism: Legionella sp. (assembly GCA_002863045.1). Taxonomy (GTDB): domain Bacteria; phylum Pseudomonadota; class Gammaproteobacteria; order Legionellales; family Legionellaceae; genus Legionella_C. The sequence continues at coordinate 35,774 of PKDH01000016.1, read as the reverse complement.
CACTCATAGCAACCCGTTTTGCCAATGCTAATAACGCCTGGCTCTGCGTGTCTTTAGCAACCGGATAAGTCAAATCACCAGCGTTCATCGTTTGTATCGTATGCTTGGTAATCTCCATAAGGGTTTCGGCTGAAAATGGCTTAGGAATGCATGCGGTGGCACCAAGCTTTAGTATTTGCGCTTGGGAATGAGCCTTATCAAATACGGCCATAACCAAAATAGGTATGGATGGATGATTTTGGTGCAAAGTCTGCAGCCATTGTTGCCCGGCCTCATCTAGTTGTAAACCTATTAATAAAAAATCAGGTTTAAATCTGGCGATAAAGTCATCGGCTTGACTAAGGTAGGTTGCGGCCAAACAGTCATAACCTAATTGACGCATCACATCAATGAGCGCCTCTCTTAAAACATTGTCTTCTTCAATAACTAAAACGTGGCTCATAAGCACCTCTGCTTACTAATTTTAATTAAATACCTCTTGTGTAACGCTTAGTTTTGAGAAAACACGATTAAACCGCAACCGATGTCTGTTTTTTCAATGCCCCTAGCGCTTCACTGCTAGGCATAATTGGAAAATTTATCGTTATGCGACTAATTTTAAACATAGAAACTTATCATTTTTCATAAGGATAGACATGGATAAAAAAAAGGATTTCTCGCCTACCATGCCTTATTTATTCGAGCATATTGCGCATCAATATCCTAAAGTCTGTGCAGTTTTAGAAAATGATACGACTTATACTTATGCCACGCTTAACCAACAAATTAATACGCTTGCCCATCATTTGCAACAATATCCTATTAAACCTGACACATTGGTGGCAGTTGCTATAGAGCGCAGCGTTCATCAGCTTATCGCTATTATGGCAGTTCTAAAAGCAGGGGGTGCCTATATACCGCTTGATGTTACATTGCCAAAAGCACGAATTTTAACGCTCTTAGATGACAATGGCATCAGCTATTTACTCACATCTTTCCACTTTAAAAAAAAATTTACAGACTATCAAGGGCAATGTATTTTTTATAAAGCATCCGATTGCGCAACCTCAGAACTTATGCCTCATGCTTGCGCATTAAAATCAAGCCATCTTGCTTATATGATTTTTACTTCAGGCTCTACAGGAAAACCCAAAGGGGTATTAATTGAACATCAAAGTGCGGTCAATTATACCAAATGGTTTGCTAACGTTAGCCACGCATATGCAGGTTTACGCATTGATTATTCGTCTAATTTTTCTTTTGATATGGCCATTACCAATACCCTATCTGCCCTATCATTGGGACTAACGGTCGTGATATGCGATGATTTTACTAAAAAAGATTTGCGCGCTTATTTAAATTATTTACACCAACAACGTATCGCCCTTATAAAAATCACGCCAAGCTATCTTAAAACCTTATTGTTTGAATTAGATGCCGCATTCATACCGCTGCCCTATTTAAAAACCATTATTTTAGGCGGTGAATCGCTTGCACATGAAACATGCCTTAAATGGCTTAAACTCTATCCCCATCATTGTTTGATTAATGAATATGGGCCAACTGAAACCACCGTGGGCGCTGCCATCCAATGCTTGACTGCCAAAAACATCACGCATTTTCCGGTCATCCCGATTGGTAAGCCAGGCTTGAATATGGCTTTTCATCTTTTATCCGCTAATCAAACACCGCTTGACACAGGTGAGCTGGGTGAGCTTTATATTAGTGGCACAGGGGTCGCGCGTGGGTATTTAAATCAACCAAAGCTTACCCAAGAGCGCTTTATTAAAAGCCCGCTTTTTCCTCATAAAATACTTTATCGCACCGGCGATATATGCTACCAAGATGAGCAAGGATTATTTTATTGCCAGGGACGCATTGATGACCAAATCAAATTACGTGGCTATCGTATTGAAGTCGCTGAAATTGAGCAGACACTAAAACAATACCCTTATATTAAAGATGCCGTAGTGATGCCATACGCAAATGATCGCGAAGAAGCTTATTTAGTAGCTTATATCATTTTGAACTCTGAACATCTTTTTAGTGAGCAAACACTACTTTTTTCACTCAAAAAACGATTACCTGATTATATGCTGCCTGCGCGTTTTATGTGCCTTGACAAACTACCGCTTACCGCCAATGGCAAATTAGATAAGGCGGCTTTGCCCAAACCTATCAACAGGCCGCCAGCTGAAAAAACGATGAATCAATCAACGCGCGCCTGTTTACTTTTAACCATATGGCAAAAAGCTTTGGGCATCTCACATGCCACGATGGATACTCATTTTTTTGAATTTGGCGGTCATTCTTTAAGTGGCGCTCGCGTGGTATCAAGTATTCGTCATGAATTAGGTTTAGATGTAACTTTAAATGATCTATATCAACACCCAACACCCGCATTATTGCTAAAAATACTTGCGCATAAAGATAGCATTGCTTTAAAAAAAGTAAACACGATTACCAGTCATCTAAAGCCTTTAAATGAATTTCAATTGACCTTATGGCTATCGCGTGCTTTTCAATCGAACATCAAGAAATTTAATGTGGTCGGCCGTAAACGGTTTAAAGGTCAGGTTGATAAGCATTTACTGCATCAAGCTTTTGCCTGCTTGTTACAAAAACATATCATTTTACATTGCCAGATAGTAGCCTGGATTCCTGGATTGCGCTTATCTAAATTGCCATCTTCTTTCAAGCTCATTGAACATGACCTGACTCACATGCCTCAGAGTCAACAGCTTCCTATACTCTCCACATCTTTTAAAGATTTAACCTGTTTTTATCCTTGGCCTAAACATACTGCACTTATCAAAGCGCATGTATTTTATTTAACTTATCAAACCTGGGAACTCCATATAAGCTTGCCCCATATTATCGCCGATGCACTATCACTTGAAATTATATTTAATGATTTATCAGCATTTTATTTGAGCCAGACTCTGGCAACCTCAATACCTTTATCAACCTACCAATCCTCTAACGGTTATTTTTCTAAACATGAAATCACGCAAGATTATGAATTTTGGCAAAAATATTTAAAAGATACCAAGCTTGTACATTTCCCAAAAAACTATCTTATATCGCCAAATTCATCTTCTTGCGTAAATTACTCAAGTTATATTGCAATACCTGAAGCAATTATCAATCAAACTCAGATGTTTTGTATTGAACAAACTTGCTCATTGCAGGACACCTTAACCGCCGCCTTGACCTTAACATTGGCATCTTTTTATGAACAACCAACGCCTATTGTAATCAATCGGGTTAAATCAATACGTCACTATGATGAAATTGATAAATCCATTGGGTGCTTTTTAAGTTTGGAACCATTAAAACTTACCTTAAAACCCAAAACCATCTTAAAAGAATATTTATTAGATATTCAACAAACTCTGGCCGACACTCATAAGCATCAAAATGCGCTTACTCTAAACAAGCTGGCCGCCTTAGTTCCAGCTCAAAGATCCTCATTAGTCCTTGAAAAGATGTTAAAATTAGGGCTTGCTTTATACCATTGTGGTTACCCGGATTTACATTTAAATCCTAAGTTATCGTTAATTTTAGCGAAGTTAGCAACCCTTAATCGCAGAAAAGATTTTATGGTAACGCTTAATATTTGGCCTAATTTTCTAACTTACCCGTCTGCTACCCGAAACACGCTATTTAATATGACCGAGATCTCAACCAGTTTATTGCATCAAGATTTGGTTAATGTTGACTACCTTTTGGATGTATGTTTTATGCGCGATAACGCATACCAAGCTTATTTAGTCATATCGGGTAACTTAACTCCCAAATTTCGTGAACAATTGGCTCATAATATAATTAGCTGTTTAAATCAGTGTTTAGTCAAAGATACTCAGCCAAGCACGCCGATAAAATGACCATCTTTATTGTTTAACGACATCAACACCTTTTGGTGGCGTAAAATGAAATAACGCATCTTTAAGGGTTAGGTTTTGTTTTACATGATGAAATAAAATTTTGGTGTGTTGACCTAATTGGTCATCAAATTCAACCGCGCTTAACTGCTCTTTTTGATAAATCAATGTCACTTTTTGGTAAGTTTCTTTGGCTTTTTTGGCTTTGAGATAGAAGTATATTTGGTTATTTTTACTCATGGATGTCACCGTAAAATCACGCGCCACCGCATCATTTTCACCACTTAAAAATAAACCTGGCGTGCCACCGATGCCTTTTTCTTCGGGCTTGACTGTTACCTGCTCTAAATCTTTATCATAGACCCATACATGCTGCCCATCTGCGACAATCAATTGTGCTAAAGGTTCATGGGTTTCCCAGCGAAATTTACCTGGTCGCAGCAAAGCCATCTCACCTGAAGACTTAGACACTTGACGCGATCCGGCTTTGATAACTTGCTTAAATTGAGCGCTTAGCGTATGCATAGCATTTAAGCGTGCTTGAACATCTTCACTCGCACTCATTGCCCATGAACTTGAAAACACATTCAACCCCAATACCATAACACTTAGTTTTTTTAAACAAATCATGTTGATTCCTCTGCTGTATTATTGACCAATACATCACGCATACCACTTTCTAATGGACCGACAATACCGGTTCTCTCCATCTCTTCAACCAAACGTGCCGCACGGTTATAACCAATTTTAAATCGTCTTTGTACCGCTGAAATACTGGCTTTTCGTGTTTGCACTACAAATTCTACGACCTGGTCATAAAGTACATCAGTGTCTTCGGTATCTTCACCATCCTCACCCATGCCACCCTCACTTGCATCAAGCGTTTGGGTAATTTCATCGATATAATCAGGTTGACCACGCGCACGCCAATCATCGGCAATACGGTGGACTTCTTTATCGTCAACAAAAGCACCATGAACGCGTAAAGGCGCGCCTGTTCCTGGTGCTAAATACAGCATATCACCATGCCCTAATAATTGCTCAGCGCCTTGTTGGTCAAGTATCGTGCGTGAATCAATTTTAGATGAAACCTGGAAAGACATTCGAGTTGGAATATTTGATTTAATCAAACCGGTTAACACATCCACGGATGGACGCTGCGTTGCTAGAATAAGATGAATACCTGCAGCACGCGCTTTTTGAGCAATACGCGCAATTAATTGCTCAACCTTTTTGCCAACTACCATCATCATATCAGCTAGCTCATCAATGATGACCACTACATAAGGCAGCGTGGTCAACGCTGGCGCTTTTAAAGACAGTGAGTCAGTAGGTTTCCAAAATGGGTCAAGCAATGGTGCATCGCTAGCGATGGCTTCGTTAATTTTAAGGTTGTATCCAGCTAAATTACGTACCCCAAGCGAGGCCATCAACCGATAACGACGCTCCATCTCTGCCACACACCATCTCAAGGCACTGGCTGCTTCTTTCATGTCTGTTACGACTGGTGTTAATAAATGAGGTATGCCGTCATAAACCGATAACTCCAACATTTTAGGGTCTACTAAAATTAGTCTGACTTCATCAGGCGTTGACTTAAACAACAAACTTAAAATCATCGCATTAATACCTACCGATTTACCAGAACCTGTGGTGCCGGCTACGAGTAAATGAGGCATTTTAGCCAAATCAACGACCATTGGATGACCACTAATATCCACGCCAAGAGCAATGGTTAAAGCTGAATGGGCCTGTTTATAAACATCTGAAGATAACACATCCAATAAACGCACCATGTCTCGTTGCTGATTGGGCAACTCAAGCCCCACCACCGTTTTACCAGGAATCACTTCAACCACTCGCACACTGGTTACTGACAGTGAACGCGCCAAATCTTTAGCCAAAGACGACAATTTACTTACTTTAATGCCCGCGGCTAATTGAAGCTCAAAACGCGTGATAACCGGCCCTGGATGAACGGCCACGACATCCGCTTGAATGCCAAAATCAATTAAATGTTGCTCAACCTCGCGCGAGAGAGTTTCTAATTCGTGATGGGTATAACCACCCATAGCACTACCAGGTTGACCTTTATCAAGCAATGTTAATGGAGGCAATGCATGAGATAGGGTGCGTTTTGGTTTAAGCGTTTTAGACGTTGATTGATTGGTTGTGGGTTCGGTAGCCACATTTGGTGTTGGGGATACTTTTGCGTTTGGTGGGGAAATCATTGGGTCTTTAGTTTTTTTATTCAATGAAAATAACGGTTTTTTTAATTTAGGTGAGGTATGTATGGTGGGTGAGGCTTGTCGCATTTGTCGATATGCTTTTACCTTTTGTTGGATAAAAGATGCCAAGCGTTTGCTAAAGACATAAACTTTTTTGGACAAAAATAGGGTGTAAAATCCTAGAGATTCAACGGCTAATATCCAAGATAGTCCGGTAATAAGCGTAATACTCATTAATAGTAATGCCATTAACAATAATGAGGCACCCTGTAAATTTAGCGCAAAATAACAAGCTTTGGCGATGATATTACCCAACGCGCCTCCAGCTCCTTGACTGCCATCAATCGCTAAAATACCAGGCTCAAGGCTAAGTAGCGCACTTAAACTCAAGATAAATAAACTCAAGCCTGCTAACTTTAAACTTAGTATAGAATGCGGCAAAATTTCATGAGTTTTGACAAAACGTAGTACATACCAAGCAGCATAAATTGCTGATATGGGTAAAAGATAACTCACATAGCCAAATAAGCGATATAACCCATCAGCAAGATATGCACCCACTTGGCCGCCACCATTATGAATATGATGCCAGTCACCATGAGTTTGATGCGTCCAACCTGGGTCTTTGGTGGTGTATGTAATAAGCGATAAAAAAAGATAAAGGGCAGCAGTTAAAATAAGTATAAAGCCACCCTCACTTAACCGCTTTATCACCAAAGGTGGTAATGAGTGAGGTTTTTCTTTGAAATTTAAATCTTGTTTAGCCATAAGTATTTAACTATATTTGTTTTTATCATACCATCGCCATCTTAGCACAGTTATTAAGGATATTAGAGATGACAAGCTCTATTAACCACCATCGATTAATTATCTTAGGGTCAGGCCCGGCAGGTTATACTGCCGCTATTTATGCAGCACGGGCTAATTTAAATCCTGTCATTATTACTGGTATGAGTCCTGGCGGTCAATTAACTACCACCACCGATGTTGATAACTGGCCAGGTGATGCTGAGGGGTTACAAGGGCCTATTTTAATGGAGCGCATGCAACAGCATGCTCAACGATTTGAAACATCGATTGTTTTTGACAGCATTGAAGAAGTTGACCTTCATCAACGTCCTTTCTTACTCAAAGGTGATTCTAAAACTTACTCATGTGATGCGCTTATCATCGCCACAGGCGCCTCAGCATGCTATCTTGGTCTTGAAAGTGAACAAAAATATCAAGGCCGTGGTGTATCAGCTTGTGCAACTTGTGATGGTTTTTTCTATCGGAACAAAAAGGTCTGTGTTATTGGTGGTGGTAACACCGCTGTAGAAGAAGCCTTATATCTATCTAATCTTGCCCAATCAGTGATTTTAGTGCATCGTCGTGATAGTTTGCGCGCTGAAAAGATTTTACAGAAAAAATTAAATGAACGAATTAAAGAAGGCAAAATTATTGTTCGCTGGCATAACACCCTTGAAAAAGTTTTAGGGGATGACACCAAAGTAACGGGGGTGTCCCTACGCAATGTGCAAACCGAGCAAATCGAAGAAATTACCCTTGATGGCGTATTTATCGCTATAGGTCATACACCCAATACACAAATTTTTAAACCATTTTTGACCATGAATGATAAGGGTTATCTAACGGTTCGTTCCGGATTAGATGGCATGGCCACCAGCACATCCATACCAGGTGTTTTTGCTGCAGGGGACGTGGCAGATCATGTATATCGACAAGCCATTACTTCTGCAGGCTCCGGTTGTATGGCGGCTTTAGATGCTGAAAAATATTTGGACATGCAATCCTCGCCACCAACCTGACTTAATTATTTGATATTTCACTTATCTTCGGGCATCATCTAAATTTTTTTATTTCTACCTAATTTGAGAGACCTATGGCTAAAGAAGATCATATTGAAATGCTGGGTACCGTAATTGATACGCTACCAAATACCATGTTTCGTGTAGAGTTAGATAACGGACATGTTATTACGGCACATATTTCGGGACGTATGCGTAAAAATTACATTCGAATTTTAACCGGCGATAAAGTTAAAGTAGAGCTTACGCCCTATGACTTGAACAAAGGACGCATTATTTTCCGTGATAAAAATTAATTGCTAACTGCCTCCGATGGTCATTTCTTCAACAAGCAATGACCCACACTGAGTTGCAATATTAATATTTATATCAGCACCTACTGCAACTAAATTTAAAAACATATTTTTCAAATTACCCGCTATGGTAATTTCTTCGACCGGATATTGAATCTCACCATGCTCCACCCAAAAACCGCTTGCGCCTCGTGAGTAATCCCCGGTTAAAATATTTACACCCTGCCCCATTAATTCTGTTATGAGCAAACCCCTACCCATCATCTTTAAAAGTTCAGGCATTAAACCTGCATTGGGTTTAACGGTCAAATTATGTACGCCGCCACTGTTAGCGGTGGTGGTAGTATTCATGCGTCTGGCCGAATAAGTTCCAAGCACATATTGTGCTAAGCGACCCTCTTTAACAAACGTGTTATTGCGTGTAGGTACACCATCATTATCAAATATTGCTGACCCCAGTCCTTTTAACAGGTGAGGCTGTTCATAAATAGTCATATCTTCTGGAAAAATCTGTTGATTTAAAGCATTCACTAAAAAACTATTTTTACGATATAAATTAGTACCACTAATGGCACTAATAAAACTTGACAACAAGCTGCTTGACACGCGTGAAGAAAAAAGAACTCGTGCTTTTTGTGTAGGAATTTTTCGCGCCCCTAGGCGATTAATGGTGCGCTTTGCTACACATTCAGCTAATTGTTGTAAATCTTGTAAATCATGGGGGCTACGCGCTGTGGTATAGGCATAATCACGCTGCATGGATTGCTTGTCTTTAGCGATTAATGAGCAGCTAACCCCATGGCGTGAACCACAAATCACTCCGCTACCACCATAAGTGGTGGCAAGGCCATGCATGAAATTGTAGGTTGAAAAGCTTACTCCATCAGAATTAGTTAATCGTTTATCTTGTTTTAAAGCGTGCGCTTCGCAATCACGCGCCTGCTCAATTGCGTGTTCAGGTGTAATCTCCCATGGGTGATATAAATCTAGCTCAGGATAGGTATCAGTCATTAGCGCCTCATCAGCAAGGCCAAAGCATGGATCCTCGGCACTAACTTTAGCGATATTAATAGCGGCTTCTACCAATGTTTTTAACGCTTTTGATGAGGTATCTGTGCTGCTAGCTGACCCTTTTTTTTGGCCTAAATAGACGGTAAGACTGACGCCTTTATCTTCATTAAATGATACCGTTTCAACCTCACTTTTGCGCACATCAACGGAAAAACCTTCATCAGCATTAACTGCTACACTGGCAGATGTAGCACCAGCTTTGGTGGCGTAATCCAAAACCTCTTGCATCAAAAACGATAAATCTTTTACTGGCTTTTGCGGCAATTTGCGCGTATTTTTTAATGTTTTTGCCATCTCTATGCCATACCTTTTGCAAATTGTTTTATCCAAGGATACAAGATAACCATGCGCAGTCAAATGATTCTCCGGTACTTGTTAAATTACCATTTAAAAACTTTTTATAGCTTGATTATCTTTGTCAGTAGTTTGTTTATGCAAAATACTTATGCCAATTGGCAAATTTTGCGCCCTGGGTTATCTTATCAACATTTAGACCTGCCTTATCTTAGCCCCTGGTCTTATGTTCATGTATTTCGTATTGACCTTAAACACCATAAAATTGCTCTTTTAAATGCTACAGAAATTGGTTTAAAACACGCATCTATTGAACAATTCGCGCAAGAATCTCAGGCTTTGATTACTATGAATGGAGGTTTTTTTGATAAAAATGCTCATCCGCTTGGACTGCGTATGATGCATCATCAACAAACCAATCCATTTAAATTAATCAGCTGGTGGGGGGTGTTTTATTTAAAAAATCAGCAAGCTGTTATACAAAGTGCGCGACATTTTCATGCTGATAAAACCATTGAATTGGCTATTGAAAGCGGGCCACGCCTTATCATTAATGGCCGTATTCCACCACTTAAATCACAAAAAGCTGAGCGTAGTGCCATAGGCATTACCAAAGACCAGCAAATAATTTTATTGATCACGGAACACTATCCGCTTTCTACTACCCAATTGGCGCATCTCTTACAAAAATCACCTTTGAACTGCGAAAACGCGCTAAACCTAGATGGTGGTAGTTCATCGCAAGTTTATGCCCGTATTCCGCCTTATTTTAAATTAAATGTATACGGCTTTTCTCGTGTTAGCGATGCGCTGTTAATTTATGAAAAATAAATTCATTTTGCTTAAGCTAAATTTTAAGTTATTGATTTTAATAGATAAATATAAAATTTTTTCAAAAAGCCACTAAAATGATGGCTATACTAAATAAGATAGTTAAGGTATCATTTTTACTTTCATTACCTATTCATCATCATAAAATTTAGGAGTCGTTATGTCGGAATTGCTAGCCCCTGTGCGAGGCCTGCCTCCTACGAATCAATTGGAACTAAACGCTAACGCACCTGGCACCTTAAAAACCATCAAACGCAATGGTAAAGTTGTCACTTATGATGACAGTAAAATTAAGATTGCTATCACCAAAGCCTTTTTAGCACAAGAAGGTAGCAATGCGGCGGTATCCAATCGTATTTATCAGCAAGTAGAAGACATCACCCAGCAAGTCACTCAAGCTTTTAAACGTCGCCTGCCAAGCGGTGGTACATTGCACATTGAAGATATTCAAGACCAAGTTGAGCTTGCGTTGATGCGCAGCAGCGAATACAAAGTAGCACGAGCTTATGTGCTTTACCGCGAAGCACATCGTAAAGCCCGGGAGGCAAAGCAGCAAGAAGCACAAGAAAAACATCTGCCACTTATTACCATGCCAAATGGTGATATTGTGCCACTGGATATTGCACGCCTTGAAACGATTGTTCAAGAATCATGCAGCAATTTAACCAATGTTAGCAGTGAACCAATCATTAAAGATGCTCTTCGTAATCTTTATCATCAAGCAAGCCTTTCAGATGTTTATAAAGCACTTATCATGTCAGCGCGTACATTGGTTGAAAAAGAACCTAACTATACTTACGCCGCAGCACGTTTATTACTAGATAGTATGCGTGGTGAAGCTTTAACTAAATTAGGGCTTAATCAGTCTGCCACTTTTAAAGAAATGAGTGGACTATATGCGCATTACTTCAAAAACTATATCGCACAAGGTATTCATCAAGGCATTCTGGATGCTAAATTAGGTGACTTTAATTTAGAGACATTAGGTCAGGCCTTACTACCAGAACGGGATAATTTATTTACTTATTTAAGTTTACAAACGCTATACGATCGTTATTTTATTCATGAAAATGGCGTGCGTTATGAGCTGCCCCAAGCTTTTTTCATGCGAGTGGCGATGGGGCTTGCCATCCGTGAACAAGATAAAGAAGCCAAGGCCATCGAATTTTATACATTACTGTCTTCTTTCGATTATATGTCATCCACCCCAACTTTATTTAACTCAGGCACCTCAAGGCCGCAACTATCAAGCTGCTACCTTACAACTGTACCTGATGACTTAGACGGTATATATGGTGCCATCAAAGATAATGCTTTGTTGTCAAAATTTGCAGGTGGATTAGGTAACGACTGGACACCTGTGCGTGGAATTGGTTCGCACATTAAAGGGACAAATGGTAAATCTCAGGGTGTGGTACCTTTTCTTAATGTCGCTGATGCAACTGCTGTGGCGGTTAATCAAGGTGGCAAACGAAAAGGTGCTGTATGTGCTTATTTAGAATGCTGGCATAGAGATATCGAAGAATTTCTGGAGTTACGTAAAAACACCGGTGATGAGCGTCGTCGTACCCATGATATGAACACCGCTGTTTGGGTTCCAGATCTTTTTATGAAACGGGTGTTTGAGCATGCTGACTGGACACTTTTTTCACCTGATGATGTACCGCAACTCCATGATACATATGGTCTTGAATTTGAACGTTGTTACCTTGAAGCAGAAGCACGTGTTAAACGCCAAGAAATTCATAATACTAAAACCATCTCGGCTTTGAAGTTATGGCGTAAAATGCTCAGCATGTTATTTGAAACAGGTCATCCCTGGCTTACTTTTAAAGATCCCTGTAATTTACGTTCACCGCAACAACACACCGGTGTGGTACACAGTTCAAATCTATGCACAGAAATCACGCTTAATACGTCACAAGATGAAATTGCTGTATGTAATTTAGGTAGTATTAACCTGCCAGCTCACATTATTGATGGTCAATTAGATAGCACTAAATTAAAACAAACCATCACTACAGCCATTCGTATGTTAGATAATGTCATCGACATCAACTATTATGCCGTCTACCAAGCACGTAATTCTAATCTTCAGCATCGACCTATTGGTTTGGGTTTAATGGGTTTTCAAGACGCACTTTATAAACTTAAACTTGATTACGCGTCACAAGAGGCGGTTGAATTTGCCGACAGTTCGATGGAAATTATTAGTTATTTTGCCATTGAGGCATCTTGCGCTCTTGCTGCAGAACGTGGGCACTATCCAAGCTATGAAGGTTCTCTATGGAGCAAAGGTATTCTGCCGATAGATTCAATCAATCTCTTACAGCAAGCACGCCATAAACAGTATTTAAATCAAGACCGCAGCCAACGGTTAGATTGGGAAAGTTTGCGTGTTAAAGTTAGAACACAAGGTATACGTAACTCAAATGTTATGGCCATTGCTCCGACTGCCACTATTTCTAATATTTGTGGTGTGGCGCAATCTATCGAGCCTACTTACCAAAATCTTTATGTAAAATCTAATTTGTCAGGAGAATTTACTGTTATCAATCCTTATTTAGTCGCTGACCTTAAAGCTTTGAATCTATGGGATGAAGTTATGGTCAACGATTTAAAATATTTCAATGGTAGTGTGCAGCCGATAACTCGAATCCCAGCTGACCTTAAAAAACGTTTTGCCACCGCCTTTGAAATTGAGCCAAAATGGTTAATTGAAGCAGGCTCAAGACGTCAAAAATGGATAGACCAATCACAATCACTTAATGTATACATGGCAAAACCTTCTGGAAAAAAATTAGATGAATTGTACAAACAAGCCTGGCTTCGTGGCTTAAAAACGACTTATTATTTACGCAGCCTTGGCGCAAGTAATGCTGAGAAGTCAACCATCACCGATGGCGCTTTAAATGCTGTAAAAATGAACGATTCATTGCCTAAAACTTGTTCTATTCTTGACCCAGACTGTGAAGCCTGCCAGTAAAAGGAAATATAATGAATAAATCTATGCATACTAACGATACACTTTCTTCTAATCCAAGCCCGGATTTCAAGCCACTGGAAATGGGTGCTGACCGGATTCATGTTGATGATAAACAAATTATCAATTGTCGGGCTGATTTAAATCAGTTGGTTCCTTTTAAATATAACTGGGCATGGGAAAAATATTTAGTCGCCTGCGCCAATCACTGGATGCCTAATGAAATTAACATGAGTGCTGATGTAGCGTTATGGAAAGACCCGAATGGTTTAACCGAAGACGAGCGCTTGATTATTTTACGTAATTTAGGGTTTTTCTCAACCGCAGATTCACTTGTAGCGAATAATTTAGTATTAGCAGTTTATCGATTAATTACAAACCCTGAATGTCGTCAGTATTTACTACGTCAAGCCTTTGAAGAAGCGCTTCATACCCATGCTTATCAATATATTATTGAAAGTTTAGGACTTGATGAGGCTGCTGTATTTAATATGTATCGTGAAATTCCTTCTGTTGCGAGCAAAGCAGTATGGGCGTTACCTTTTACTCAAAGTCTAGGTGATGCGCATTTTCAAACCGGCACCCCTGAAAATGATCAACGTTTATTACGTGATTTAATTGCGTTTTATGTGGTCTTTGAAGGTATTTTCTTTTATGTAGGATTTACTCAAATTCTTTCGATGGGTCGTCGCAATAAAATGGTTGGCACTTCTGAGCAATTTCAATATATATTACGCGATGAATCCATGCATATGAATTTTGGAATTGATGTTATCAATCAGATTAAAATCGAAAATCCACATCTTTGGACGGAAGAATTCAAAAAAGATATCATTCAACTTATTAAAGAAGGTATCGAGTTGGAATATCAATACGCCAAAGATACGATGCCTCACGGTATTCTAGGCATGAATGCAACGATGTTTGAAGAATATCTACACTATATTGCCAATCGTCGCTTTACTCAAATTGGTTTGCCTGAACAATATCCTGGCGCGGAAAATCCTTTTCCATGGATGAGTGAAATGATGGATTTAAAAAAGGAAAAGAACTTTTTCGAAACACGTGTAATTGAATATCAAGCTGGCGGTACGCTAAGCTGGGATGATGAAGATTAGATTTGAATTATTTCTGTGCATCATAAAAAAACCCACCTAATGAAGTGGGTTTTTTTATGATGGTAACTTTTTTTACTTTACTTTTTAAAAAGCTGTGAAAGAATAAATCCTATACCACCTGCTACTAATAAAGAGGTAAGTGGTTTTTCTTTAATTTGAGCGATAAGTTGATCAGCATTTTCTTTAAGATGTTCTTGAGCAACACCAACTTCCCTTTTCACTTCGTTATAGGTATCCATGGCGCTATCTTTTAAATGATGCATAGCACTCTCAGCTTGCGCTTTACCCTCTTGATAAGTATCTTCGGCCTGATTTTTCATTGAGTCATACGCTTTTTTAGCTTGTGCTTTACCCTGCTCGTATGTTTTTTCAGCTTGATTTTTTAAAGATTCATTATTGTTTAAATTGTTCATGATAACCCCTTATAATTTTAAAGCCATCCTTGGCTTTTAATGACGGTTTGGAATATTATTTATTGACGATTTTGTAGTCAACACCAATACCTGGAACGCGTGTTTTACTAACACTGTAATCTCCTTCAGGACTTGTATCGGTATGCTCACAAATTGCGCCTAATTTTTTCAAATCAAAGCTTATACGTACTTCTTTAGTTGGTAAAGTTAATGTATGAAATACTAACTCACCATTCATCGCGCCTTCATCTTGACTTGAACTAACAACGAACTCTTTTTCTTCTTTTTTATTAATTTGGCCAATCTGACTTGGCGTGATTTCAGCGTTGTGGAGTTGCACACGGCTAATGACCAAATCTTCTGCTAATTTGTTTTTAACTTTAATTTTAAAGCCATCACAGGGATTTGCATTGGCTGTTAGGCCTGTTGCTACTAAAGTTGCTAAACTTAAATATTTAAGTGTATTTTGCATAATGTTCACCTCTAAAACGCTAAAACCAAAATTAATTGCAGTCTAAATTAATAAGCTCTTCGCTTTCGTTTGTTAAACTTACACGACCTCTTTTTTCTAATTCGACTGTAAATTTGTCACCTACTTTAACATTCAATACCACACCTTGACCTTGTGGAATGATTTGTTTATCTAAGATAACTCGTTTTTTAATTGCAGATAAGCTAATGGACATAGGTGCTTGATTATCAGTAGCACGAACTTTACAAGTTAATTGACGAGTAGAAGTAAAATCACCTTTAATTACTTTTCGTACATGAGGTTTTAAGTCATAGCCACGTGGAGACATGGTTTGTTCAGCATAAACATTACTTGCTAACAAAACAGAGGTTCCTAAAAGAAGCATGTTAAATTTTTTATTTATGTTCATTATTTGGCTCCTTGGGTTAACTAAACATTTAATTCAGACAATTTTGTCTTTTATCGTGTGACAATCTAATTAAAACATTCCGTGACTTTGATGTCAACACAACTTCATAAAATATTTTGTCTAAATTTTTTGACGGTGCTAAATTTAATATTTAATTTAAATTACTTAATAACAAGCATGTTTAAGTGTATTTAATTAGAGTACCCATAAAATTGAAATCAACAAATTACTTTTCTTGATGTTCTCTTGCCGATATCCAATCTTTATCATGACTAAAAATATGACGACATGCTTGTTCAATAAAATAGTCTCTTAATTTTATACCAGCCCAATCACAATACGAGGTGATTTCATCATAAACTTTCTGATTCATTCTTACACGAAATTGTAGTTTTTTTTCGGCATGAGGTTCTTTTTTAATTAGCATGGCTTGTCTCCTTATATCATAACGTTACCAGACTTATAGAGCTCTACAAGCGTTTAATACATTATAATATTTTTAAGACATAAGTTGTCAAACGTTATGTGACAACTTAACCAAAGTAAGACCTAAAGAATTGGCTCATCGACGAATTTATTTTCTTTATGCTGAAAAGTTTTTTTGCAGCTATGCATGCGGTAACCACAATCTTGCTGCCGTAATTTTTTAGCAAACCATTGTTGGCGTTTAATATCATCTGTAAGCCCATAATGCTCATTAATTTTAAGCATCTGCATAAAATGATTGATTAATTTTTTATTGACGTTAAAAGTTAAGTCAACAATTTGTTGCGTAAAATCGTTAATAAGTCTTTTATCTCCTGTTGCTTGATAAGCACGCTCCATCTCTTGTTGCAGAAGATAAATACGTTGATTAAGTTCGTGGTAATGCGTGTTAAGTGTTGCTATACGTGTACGAAAATCAAATGCAATCCCCTTTTGTTTATCTTTTAAGAAAATTAAAGTTTGTAGTTTTCGAAACTGCCAAAACAGGGTTGTATCGTCCGGGATAGCAGTCGCATGCTGTAGGGCATCAGGAATTATAGATAAACCATGATAAATGGGTAGATAAACGCTCACAGTTGGCATACCCAGAGCAATATATTGTACATTAGCAAGTGTAAAATCTTCATTTGAAGGTTTATCAACAACTGTAACATGCGCATTGCTTGTACGGATATTAGCAATTGGGTAGTAAAAAATACGTTTTAATTCTTTCTTATTGGCACGTAGGTAGGGATCAAAATTTTGGTAATCTTCATAATGACTGGCTTGAATTTTCTTAACTTCATCAAGTGTAATCAGATGTTCTGGTATCAAAAAAGTAGCGAACTCAGCTTGATGAATGGCCGCTTCATCAAATGGATGTGTGCTTGGATTAAACTGATGCTGAATATAAGCAAGGCGTACAAAATTTGTATGTGGATTTTTTTGTTTGGTTACATCTGCAAAAGTTTTTCTAAAATTAAAAACACCCTCACTATATTGCGCAATTTGATGTTCTTCAGCAAACTCGATGGGAGTTTTATTTTGATAATGTGACCATTTATAATGATATTTTTCAGGTAAATATTCTTGAATTTGGCCAGGCCCGTTGGCGCCAACAAAATAAGCTTCATCAGGTATACGGATGGCAACCCATTGGTGACCACTCAACGTTTCAAGATACCAAGCATTTTTTGCATCAGCAAAAAGTACACCAAATCCTTTTTTACCTGAAACTCCATATTGCTCAATATAACGACCTAAAATATCAACCGCTTGTGTCGCAGAATGTGCATAAGGCATCACAATTGACGGAATATTAGGTTCAGCTGCACCTAATTTTGAAATATGATAAGCATCTAATTTTAATACGGTGGCATTAGATTGAATGGTTTGCGTAGCACTTAATGACACGCCTTGTTGATTGGTAGTAACTTGTGCCATATCATATTGCGCATCGTTTTCTAAATCATAATAAGGCAAGCCAATATAGTTTATCCCTGTTTCAGGCGTATAAAATTTTAAGTTTTTAGCACGCCGCGCATCGATGGTGTCCGAATTACGCGCAATCATAATTTTTCCTGACTGCGATGCTTTTTTTCCAATAATAATTGTCGTGCATGCATACAAAGACGATAACGCACCCACCAAATTTAAACTCAACATAACTGCCATTAATCGTATATTCAATTTAAAATCCAGAGTAAAAAATTCATAAAAAACACAGTAATACCATACTTTTTACAATAAGGCATCTGTTTAAATAGAGATAAACTAAAGATTATTGATGATCGAATGGTGGCGTCCCCAAGGGGATTCGAACCCCTGTTACCGCCGTGAAAGGGCAGTGTCCTAGGCCTCTAGACGATGGGGACCTAGATTATATTTTATTAACTTATGCCATGTATTGGCGTCCCCAAGGGGATTCGAACCCCTGTTACCGCCGTGAAAGGGCAGTGTCCTAGGCCTCTAGACGATGGGGACCTAGATATCATGGTTTTTAATAAAACACATAATGGTGGAGCTAGGCGGGATCGAACCGCCGACCTCTTGCATGCCATGCAAGCGCTCTCCCAGCTGAGCTATAACCCCTCAAAGAGAGAGTCGAATTCTAATGACAGTGCTTGTACCTGTCAAGGCTTTTTTCATATTAAAATTACCTAGACCTATTAAATTGATGCCATTCGAGCTTTTATTTTAGTTAAAGCTTGTGTAAGGCGGTCTAATACACGTGACTGACCGATTAGCACCAATGTTTCATCTAGTGATGGCGACATGGTTATACCAGTAACCGCTACACGCAAAGGCTGACCTAACTTAGCTAATGTCATATGGTATTCAAGACATATTGCCTCAATCGCTGCTTGAATTTGTGTTTCTTGCCAGTCATCTATTTTAGCTAATACATCATGTAAGCGCTGTAAGGGCTCAAACATAACCGGCCTTAGATGTTTTTTTACCGCCTCATTATCATAGTCGATTGCATCTTGATAAAAATAACGACTTTTTTCCGCTATTTCTTTTAATGTGCTACAACGTGGTGCTTGTACAGCAATAAGCCTGTCCAGCTTCGGGCCTTTGTGATAATCAAAAGAATTTTTATCATAAAAAGCTGCTAATGCTTTGGCCGTTTGGGCATATGGTGCTGATTTTAAATAATGCTGATTAAGCCAATAAAGTTTCTCATAGTTGAAGGTTGCAGTGCCTGGATGAATATGAGCTAGATTAAATAATGCAATCATTTCTTGTATGCTAAAAATTTCCTGATCTTTAGCCGACCAACCAAGACGAACCAAATAATTGAGTAACGCTTCGGGTAATATACCTTCTTCACGAAATTGTAAAACACTCACAGCACCATGACGCTTAGATAAACGCTTGCCATCTTCACCTAAAATCATTGGCAGATGCGCAAAAATAGGTATTGGCGCGTTAAGCGCGTGAAACAAATGAATTTGACGTGGCGTGTTATTAATATGGTCATCACCACGAATCACATGGGTGATATGCATGTCAACATCATCGACCACTACGGCAAAATTATAAGTAGGATGGCCATCTGAGCGCACAAGAATTAAATCATCAAGCTCTTGGTTTTTTACGGTAATTGCTCCATACACCTCATCTTTAAAACACACCTCCCCTGTCAGCGGGTTTTTAAAACGAATCACGCAATTTTTATAAGACGCATCTAAATTTAAATCGCGGCAATGGCCATCATAACGAGGCTTTTCTTTACGCGCTAATTGTTGTTCACGTAATTGCTCTAAGCGTTCTTTAGAACATTGACAGCGGTAGGCTTTTTTCTCATCTAACCAAGCATCAATGACCTCTTGGTAACGAGTAAAACGCTCAGTTTGATAAATAGGGCCTTCATCAAAATCAAGACCAAGCCAAGCCATGCCTTCTAAAATTGCTTCTACTGATTCAGTCGTCGAACGCTCTTTATCTGTATCTTCAATACGCAGTACAAATTTACCATGATGATGTTTGGCATAAAGCCACGAAAAAAGTGCGGTTCGCACGCCCCCGACATGAAGAAAGCCTGTGGGACTTGGCGCAAATCTTACTTTAATGGTCATAAAAGTTCCGTTGTCAACACTCATAAATGCGCTATAATAGCTGACTTTATAATTGAGGCAAAGCCTAAGCTTTCATGCACATGTTAAAGATTTAAATCTAAAACTTCAGCATGTTTACACAAGGATGGTTATCATATGACTCGCCTCAATATTAAATATCAGCTACGTCTTACAACCCTTATTCCAGTCTTACTGGTCGCCTTACTGTTCGCCCTTTTTTATAATGGCCAATTTAACAAGCATTTGAATCAATACTTATTAAGGCTTGGCGAGGCTTATATCCGTCAATTATTACCAGTAGCTCAACTTGCGTTAATGCGTGATGATGAACGCACCTTGCAAGGTTTAATCAATGCTTCAACAATCAACCCGGAAATTAAATCATTGGCTTTTTATAATGCGCGTAATCAGTTGATTGCCTATCGCGGTGGTAAATATTCGACCGTTTTACCCTTTAAACCACCCCAATTTACCGGTGATTATATAGAAAGCCTACAAGTAAGCTTTGATACCATTAATTTTATTGCACCCATTACATTACCTAAATTTAATCTTTATTCAAATTTTCCCTTGAATGCGGTGCCTAATTTTCTCTCTCAACAACCTAATGATATTTTAGGATGGCTTACCATTGATATTGATACGCAATCGGTACTTATCCAACGCTACCAGATGTACATTATTACTATTTTTATCACCCTTTTAGGCTTGATTATTAGCTTAACAGTCCATTTTTTCTTATCAAAGAATATTTATATTCCTATCTTGCGCCTAAGACGCAGTATGAAACAAATTTTAAGCAATGAATTTGAAACCCATATCGCTGTTACAAGCCCAGGCGAGATGGGTATTATCGAAAAAGGATGTGCTTACATGCAACAACATTATTTGAATATTGTGCATGAATTAGATAATCACATCGAATTAGCGAATAAAGATTTACAGCAAAGCCTTGAGCTTTTAGAAGAAAAAAATATTGAGCTGTCTTTAGAGAAGAAAAAAACTGAAGAAAAAATTAGGCAAAAATCTGAATTTATTGCCAATATGAGTCATGAGATTCGCACACCTATGAACGGTATCATGGGTTTTACCAATGTTTTACTTGAAAGCAAGCTAGACCCTTTACAATTTGACTATGTCAAAACCATTCATGCCTCCTCGCAAGATTTACTGACTATTATCAACGATATTCTAGATTACTCTAAAATGGACGCAGGAAAATTTCGCCTTGATTGTATTCCACTTGATATTCGTGCTTGTATCGATGAAACGTTAGCGCTTACTTCAACTAAAATTAACAAAAAAAATATTGATTTGATTGCCTCAACTGATATCAACGTGCCTAAAATTGTTTTGGGCGACCCACTGCGCATCAAACAAATCCTAAATAATCTTATCAGTAATGCCATTAAGTTTACGGAGCGCGGCTATATTATTATCAAAACCACTATTGAGGTTGAAACCGATAACAACTATACCCTTGCGATAGCTGTGACTGACACTGGTATGGGGATTGCTAAATCAGATCAGACCAAGCTTTTTAATGCTTTTAATCAAGCAGATACTTCTATTACACGCCGCTTTGGCGGTACAGGTTTAGGTCTTGTGATTTGTAAGAAATTAGCTGAAGTGATGAAGGGTAAAATTATGTTACAAAGTGAACCCAACAAAGGTTCAACTTTTACAGTCATTATCAAGCTTGAAAAATGTGCCGCTTATGAAATAGAAAAATATCAATCACAACGCTTTAGTCACATCAAAGCTTTATGCTTTGATGATAATGCGCTGCATCTAGAGGCGCTTTGTAATGGCGTTAGTTTTTGGGGTATTGAATGCTTGCGCATTGAAGCAATATCTGAACTTAAACATGCCTTTAAAAAGCATAGTGAATGTAACATTGCTTTTATTAATGTCAATGAGCGTTGTGAAAAACAATTAGCACCTATTTTAAAGCCGCAAACCATACCAATTGTTCTGCTTTCCAAATGGTTAATACAAGACCCCAAAATACTAGGTGCCGATGCCTTTTTATTAAAACCAGCGAATATCCAAAAGCTTTATCATACGCTAGAAACGCTACTTGATGAGTCAAGTCAGGAAGTAAATAACTCTAATCATACAGATTTGGCACACATGCGTCATAGCCTAAGCTTGATTCAACCGGCAATTTTGGTAGCTGATGACAATAAAGTAAATCGTCAGCTATTTTTATCCATATTCAAGCAAAATGCGGTCATCAAGACGGTTAAAAACGGCGAAGAGGCTTTAAAAGCGTGTAAAATTAAGCGTTTTGATTTGTTATTACTTGATTTACAAATGCCTCGAATCAATGGACGAGAATTAGCATTTAAGATTCGGCAAGAAATTAATTTAAACCAATCGACGCCAATTATTGTAATGAGTGCGAGTATTAATCGTATTCATCAGGAGCGCTTAGCTAAATCAGGTATTGATTTATATTTGCAAAAACCTATTGATGAAGCGCATTTACTGGCACATGTATTAACTTTTTTAAATAACCCTCCCTTGCGAGCAATTGACTGGCCTGTATGTGTACAAAAATTATCAAACAATCCTTTGTTAGCACATGAATTTTTAACTCATTTTGTACAAGACTTACTGGATGTACGCGTAGAATTCAAGCATTTATTCGACACAAAAAATTTATCAGGTCTAGAAGCTGCCGCCCATAAGTTATTTGGTGCGTGTTGTTTTTGTGGGGTACCATTTTTAGAAGAAAAAGTAGCTTGTCTTGAAAAAATGGCTCATTCATCTCAAAAAATGCATGAGGTTTATCATGTTTTTACCGAGTGTCTACAATGCATTGATAATGTCATAGCAGAATATAAACTTTTTTATCAACAAAAGAGCGTACCCGACACAGTTATACAAGATTAAAAATAAGGAAAAATTCTAATGCCTCAAAATGCTATTTATGCTCAATCTGGCGGTGTGACCGCTGTTATTAATGCCACAGCTTGTGGCGTATTACATCAAGCTTTTGAGCATCCTGATAAAATTCATCGAGTATATGCAGCAAAAAATGGCATCATCGGTGCATTACACGAAGAATTAATTGATACATCTTTTGAAAGCCGAGCGGATATCGATAATTTATTATCAACGCCTGCGGGAGCTTTTGGATCATGCCGTTACAAACTGAAACACGATTTTGAATACGCACGTTTAATTGAAGTCTTTAAAGCACATAATATCGGTTATTTTTTTTATAATGGAGGGGGGGATTCACAAGATACGGCCAATAAAATTGCCAACATCAGTCAAACTATGGCCTATCCTGTTACCTGTATTGGTATTCCCAAAACCGTTGATAATGATTTACCCCACACGGATTGCTGCCCAGGCTTTGGCTCGGTTGCCAAATATGCTGCCATCGCTACGCTTGAAGCAAGCTTTGATGTGGCCTCTATGGCAGCTTCTTCTACCAAAGTGTTTATTTTAGAAGTTATGGGACGTCATGCTGGCTGGATAGCTGCTGCGACAGGACTTGCAGGCCTTGATGAAACTCAACCACCTCATATTATTTTATTTCCTGAAATAACATTTGATGCACAACGATTTTTGCAAAAAGTGAAGCAATGTGTTGCTGATTATGGCTTTTGTGTCATTACAGTTTCAGAGGGCCTGCGTGATGAAAATGGTCGTTTTCTAAGTGAATCGGGCATCAAAGACGCTTTTGGTCATGCCCAATTAGGTGGGACTGCGCCAATTTTAGCGCAACTTATCAAACAACAATTGGGTTTTAAATATCATTGGGCTGTGGCTGATTATCTACAACGTGCTGCAAGGCATATCGCTTCTCAAGTGGATGTCGATCAAGCCTATGCTTTAGGGCGTGCGGCAGTCAAACTAGCTTTAGAGGGTCAAAACGGGATGATACCCATTATTAAAAGGTTAAAAGATGAACCTTATGAGTGGACTATTGATAAAATTGCCTTAAAAGATGTGGCCAACCAAGAAAAAAAGCTGCCCGAAACATTTATTCGAGCAGATGGTATGGGCATTACCACTGCTTGTCGGCGCTATCTTATGCCTTTGATTCAAGGAGAGGCTTACCCAAACTATCAATATGGCTTACCTCTCTACACTCAATTAAAAAATAAATTGATTACTAAAAAGCTTGCTGATTTTAATCCAAATAAATAAGTAAAAATGATTAGATTTTTACTTATTTATTATTTAACGACAACTAGCTGGACGAAATTTTGCGGCTAAAGTACCACCTGTACAAGTCCAAGTTATAACGCCCGTATTGGCATCAAGGACTGGGTTTAAAATAATGGTGCCATCCCCGGCTTGGGCTTTGTATGTGATAGTAATCACCCCATTGGTGCCTATCACAACTGATTGTACATTAGGGGTAGCTGCAGGGCTTATGTAGTTGGTTGCGGCCTGGTTGGCAGGCAAAGCACCCTTTGATATGGTGGTTTCAGCAACAGCAAGCTTAGCCGTTGAGGCTAAATTAAACCCTTCTGAGACGCGCGCGCGTACCGTATAATCTTGATATGCAGGTATAGCGACCGCAGCAAGAATACCAATAATCGCGACCACAATCATTAATTCTATTAATGTAAACCCTGGTTGCTTCATCCTTTTTCCTTGATATATTAATCCACTTTTTTGTAGAGCTGTACTAAAAAATAAGTTCTTCATCATTATTAACCCAACGAAGAACTTATTTTTAACGTTTACCGACAGCTAGCAGGACGATATTTTGCTGCAAGGGTACCACCTGTGCAAGTCCAAGTTAAACCACCACCTGTGGTGTCTTGAGTAGGTTGTAAAATAATGGTACCGCCTCCAGCTTGAGCAGTATAAGTTACCGTAATAACACCGCCTGTAGCGATGGCAACTGATGTTACATTGGCTGTTGCTGCGGGTGTTACATAACCTGTTTCAGGTTGCGTCGTAGGCAGAACACCACCTTTATTAGCATAGGTTTCAGAAACCGCAAGTTTTGCCGCTGAGGCTAAATTTAATCCCTCAGATACACGTGCACGAACTGTGTAATCCTGGTAGGCAGGAATCGCAACCGCCGCGAGGATACCGATGATAGCCACCACAATCATCAACTCAATTAACGTGAAACCTTTTTGTCTCATAGCCCTCTCCCTAGTTGTAAACATGATCAATTGGATGATTCACTACCTATTTTTAATACTTCGGTATTTGTTAGTTATATAATAGGTTTCTTAATATATCCAGTGGTATAATAGTTTTTGTCATATTTATAATACTTATTTTATCTAGAGTATAGCATGAATCGAACTACAAAATTGAGAGAGCTTCTTACTAAGCGTTTTGAGCCTATCTTTTTAGACATACAGAATGAATCCTCTAAACATCATGTACCTTTGCACGCTGAAACTCATTTTAAAATCGTCATGGTTGCCGAGGTATTTGCTTCCTTATCCCCTGTTGCGCGTCATCGTCTGTTATATAAAGTATGTCAGGAAGAATTAGAGCAGGGCTTGCACGCCTTAAGCTTACAACTCTTCACACCTTATCAATGGCAAACTCGCCACCAACAAGTTATGCCCTCACCTAATTGTCGCGGAGGATTTGAGCACTCATGAGACAAGCTATTTGCACCCAAGACACGTTAAAGCTCACAGCAAAAACGCGTGGTTTTCATTTAATTACCACAGATGTTGCGGCAAAGCTTGCGACAATAACGATGCCAACTTTTGGCACCTTGCATTTATTTCTACAACATACCTCTGCATCACTCGCGATAAGTGAAAATACTTGTGATGATGTGGCATTAGATTTAGAACAAGCTTTAGACCGCCTTGCTCCTGAGAAAGCTTTTTATCGTCATTCTGTAGAAGGAAGTGATGATATGCCAGCGCATATCAAAAACGTGTTATTAGGCACAAGCTTAACGCTTGCTATCACCCATCATACGCTCAACCTTGGTACATGGCAGGGCATTTTTTTATGTGAGCATCGGAATCACGCCCCGCCACGTAAACTCATCCTTACCATTCAAGGTTGGAATGATTAAGTCTCATTAACACTTTAAGATTGGTTTACAACAATTATAAAATACGCTCAAATATCGATTGTATATAAAGCTGATCAAATAATTTAAATAAATTTAATCGCTATAACTATCTCTAAAAGGTTTTTAACCATAACCGGAACTTTTTTTCATGCATGTTGAGCTTAAACAAAAAATTTCTGTTTTTTCTTTGGTTTTATTAATAACAGGTGCCATTGATAGCATTCGAAATTTACCTGGCGTGGCATTATTTGGCTCCTCTTTAATTTTTTTCTTTATTTTATCAGCAATTATTTTTCTTATTCCAGTCGCATTAGTTTCAGCTGAACTTGCTTCTACCTGGTATCAAGAAGAAGGTGGTATTTATAGCTGGGTGAATAAAGCATTTGGCGAAAATATTGCTTTTCTTGCTATCTGGTTACAATGGATTAATACCCTTATTTGGTATCCAACTATTTTATCTTTTATCGCAGGCTTATTTGCTTATTTAATTAGCCCCACTCTTGCACATAATAAATACTATCTTATCAGCGTTATTTTAATTGTTTTTTGGGGGTTAACCCTTATAGGTTTACGCGGCCTTAGGGCCTCAGCCACGTTTGCTAGCACTTGCGCTTTATTGGGCATGATTTTACCCATGGGCTTTATTATTGTATTAGCAGTTATTTGGCTTGTAAGCGGTAAGCCGCTTGCCATTGATTTAAGTTTAAGCCATTTAATCCCCCACTCAGGCGATGGTCAATCTTGGGTATCCTTAACCGCAATAATGACCTCATTTTTAGGCATGGAATTAGCCGCAGTTCATGTGCGGCATATCGACAACCCTCAAAAAAGCTTTCCGCGTGCGATGTTTTTTTCTGTACTACTTATTTTAAGCACCATGATTTTAGGTTCGCTGGCCATCGCTTTTGTTTTACCTAAAGCACAAATCAATCTAGTGGATGGCGTCATGCAGGCGTTTCATAATTTTTTACAAGTTTATCACTTGAGCTATTTATTACCCGTTATTATCACTTTACTGTTATTGGGCAGCTTAGGCAGCATGGTAAATTGGATAATTTCGCCTGCGAAAGGATTATTATTAGCCGCCGATAGTAATTTTTTACCACACAGCCTTTATCGTTTAAACAAGTACGGGGTGGCATCACGTGTGCTTATTTTACAAGCCATTCTTGTGACTTTATTTTGTAGCGGCTTTTTATTATTTCCACGCATTAATACTATTTATTGGTTATTTACTGACTTGAGTACCGAACTCTATATGATGATGTATGTATTAATGTTTTTATCTGCTTGGAAAATAAAACGCAATTTTTCTTATCTTAACCCAAGCTTTACCATTCCCGGCGGTAAAATAGGTTATTATCTGACCTGTTTATTGGGCTTAACTGGTTGCTTTATCACGCTATTTGTCGGATTTTTTCCCCCAGAATCCTCCATGGATACTCAAGAAATTCATCATTTTCAAGCTATTTTTGCTGAAGGTATTGGGTTAATGCTGTTGCCTTTAGGTCTGTTATATTTGCGTAAAATTATATGCCAAAGAGGTTAAATAACATCAAGCTTTGCTCTATTTAAAGCTTATCTACATCTTCTTGTGATAACAAACGTGCTTCTTGCTCTAACATCACTGGAATTTGGTCTTTAATTGGAAAAGCTAAGCGGTCAAAACGGCATATCAATTCAGTTTGCTGCAGTGTCAGTGAGCCTTTACATAAAGGGCATACTAGTAAACTAACAAGACGTTTATCCATACCATTTTCCTTAAGTTACTGAATTTCGAATATAAACAGGTGAGGCTTTTGCCGCTGATACAGGTTGTAATGCCTGAGATAGCGCTAACGATAACATGGCATGCGCGCTTGGGTAAACTTTTAAATACAGCGCATCTTTAAAAGCAAGCTTAAGCGCCGCTTGGTAAGGCTCGTATCCCCAACCGGCTATCAATTTTGGAGAAATACCAGCCTGCTCAATCTCTTGCACATCCGCTACTTTTTCAGTGAAAACTTTATTGTTTGTATGGTATTGCCAATAAAGTTGCTGCATACGCGCATCTATAACGGTTAAAATATGGTCAATATGAGGGTAATGCTGTTGCGCTTGATGATGAATGGTTATTAGGCTACTTACTGGAAAAAGTGGTAAATCATGAGCAAACCCCAAACCTTTGGCCACACTACAAGCAATGCGAAGACCCGTAAAACTACCAGGCCCGCGCCCAAACACAATGCCATCTAATTGAGATAAGGATAATTGTGCTTGACTTAATAAAGTATCAATACTTGGCAATATAAAGCGTGCATGCTCGCGCAGGTGTGCAAAGGTTTGGTGCTGAATACTGCTACCAACTAATAATCCTACCGAGGCCTGCTCAGTCGTTGTGTCAATGGCTAATAATTTCATCAGGTGATATATGCTCTTTAATAAATTGTAAAACAACGTGCTCAGTTCGAGTTTTAGGCATCAATGGCAAACTTTCTAGCACATTTTTACCATAGGCGCGACTGGTTAATCTTGGATCTGCTATCATCAAAATACCTTTGTCATGAACATCACGAATCAAACGCCCTACACCCTGCTTTAAAGTAAGAATGGCTTGTGGCAAAGATAACTCATCAAAGCCAGATAAATTTTGCTGTTTTAAATAAGCTAACTTACCTTGAGTAAGCGGGTCATTAGGACTTGTAAAGGGTAATTTATCAATAATAACGCCTGATAATATTGACCCCTTCATATCAACGCCTTCCCAAAAAGTAGCTGTTCCTAAAAGGACAGCATTACCTAGCTCACGAAATCGTGCCAATAAAATGGGTTTTGCTTCTTCACCTTGTATAAGCAAAGGATTTTCTATATGCATGCTAAGCGCACTTGCCACAATTTTTAACGCTCTGTGACTGGTAAATAACAAAAAACATCGGCCATTTAAAGCTTTTATGATAGGAACGACTTGCGCAACTAAGCACACATAGTAATCTTGATGTTTAGTATCAGGCAGGTTACGCGGTAAATATAAAAGTGTTTGCTTTGGGTAATCAAAAGGACTATCTAGCCTTATGGTTTGTACGTTTGTTAACCCAAGAGGCTTTAAAAAATAATCAAATGAATTAGCCACCGTTAAAGTAGCGGACGTAAAAACATACGCACAAGCGTGTTTATCAAGTATTTGTTTAAATTTATGTGAAATATCAAAAGGAGTTTGATGGAACACATAGGTGTGCTTGAAACACTCAATCCACCGCACACACGCTTTATCTTCTTGCTCAAATTCAGTTAAAATTGTCAGATATGCTACCAATCGTTCATGTACACGACTAAGCTGAGGGGTATTGTCCGGAAGATGGTGGGTTATCCACTGCATGATATCAGTAAAATCGGTTAAAAAATGTTGCCATTTATCACTAAATGTGTGGTTATTTTTTAATAGTTGCCAATTTATTTTATCTTCGGTGCTATCAAGCACCATACATAATGCTTTTAAATGTTGCTCTAAAACCAAAATATACTGTGCTAAATCATCAAACAATGAATCAATTTTTGGCCAATATTCAGTTAACTCACCTAAAGCCAAACTGATTTGTTTGGTACTACATCGCTCCCCATGAAAATGTAACGCAATATCGGGTAGTTGGTGTGCTTCATCAAATACTACCATATCAGCCCCTGGTAAAAGCTCACCAAAACCGGTTTCTTTTAAATTAGAATCAGCCATAAATAAATGATGATTGATAATAATTAAATCGGCATCTAGCGCGCGTTTACGCGCTTTAACCAAAAAACACTGATTATAAAAGGCACAATCGCGATTTAAACAGTTATCGATTGTTGAAGTAACATAAGGCCATACACCTGAATCCTCAGCAATTTCAGGCAACTCAGTACGCTCACCATAAGTCATCTGGCTTATTTTCGCGCGAATCCATAAAATTTCCCGTAAATATTTAACATAAGGTTCGCTACTTTGATTGGCATGAAGCTCAAGGCGATGATGACAAAGATAGTTTGCTCGACCTTTTAAATTTTGCACTTGGAGCTTTAAACCCAACACCTTTATTAAGCGAGGCAAGTCAATTAAAAAAAGCTGGTCTTGTAAAGTCTTGGTTGCTGTCGATATGATTACTTTTTTACCACTTAGAAGGCCTGGTATTAAATAAGCATATGTTTTACCGATACCGGTTCCAGCCTCTGCTACCAACACCTCCTGGGTGTAAAGCGCTTTGATGATAGCCAAACACAACCTGGTTTGAGCCTCGCGCGTGTTAAATTTAGGAATAACTTTAGCAAGTAAACCTGTAGGGCTTAACAAAAGCTCGCATTGGTTAGCTAAAGAATCAGCATCAATACTCACGTCTCGCTATTTTTTTCAAGTAGAGCCAATTTATTGGGTACATTTTCCCATTTTTTAGCATCAAGTGGTGCTTGTTTCATGCTGGTAATATTAGGCCATACTCGAGACAACTCCTCGTTTAAGGCTTGAAAGGGTTGCTGCTCAGGCGTTAGATCATCTTCTGATAAAATAGCATTAATGGGACACTCAGGTTCACATAACGCGCAATCAATGCATTCATCTGGATTAATTACTAAAAAATTTGGCCCCTCATAAAAACAATCCACCGGACACACTTCTACGCAATCAGTATATTTACATTTGATACAATTTTCAGTTACCACGAACGTCATAATTAACTCGCACGAATAAAACTGTTATTAAACCATATCTTTTGGGTAGATAACCATCCTTTGTCTTGGTTATGATTTGATTTATTGGCTGCTCATTGTTTCAAACCGTTCGCCCTGAGGAGCATGCGCAGCATGCGTCTCGAAGGGCTTAAATAAGCAATATCGACTATTTTTTCTCTACTTAAGCTAGGTTGAAAAACTTATCTCAGTCAGCAGAGATTAGGGCTTGCTTCTTTTTTCTATGCCATTCTTAAATTTATTTTGCGGCACTAAAAACTTTTATTCGGTATGGCGCTTGTTAGCCGTTTTATTCAACATAAATGTTTAAACAAAAGCATTCATTTTTTAAGCTTTGAGCCGTACTTTAGGGGGCTGGAAAGCCCTTCGAGACGCGTGCTTTGCACGCTCCTCAGGGCGAACGGTTTTAAACACTTCAAGATGCGTGCGTTGCATGCTCTGTAGAGCGCACGATTTTAGATTTTTTGAGACGCCGGCGACGGTTGTAAAACATAGGCATAAACGTCAGCCACATCATACCAATAAAAAACGAAAATTCTCTTCTATTTTTTGCAAATCAAACCTATTTAAAAATAGTGATAAGCTCATCCATGCGCTAAGTGCCGCTAAATCTTGAAAAGGTTTTGGTATGTATAGCGGTGGTTTTAACAGCTGGCTGTCTTGTAAATCTTTTAAAAGCGGTAAATCATCAAGCATAAGTTTGCCGTGAAATAATAAACCAATCATATCAGTGCGTTGTTGGCTTATTGCAAAACGCAAAAAATTATAAATAAGTAAAAAACCCTTGGCATAAGCTAAGTCTTTGGTGAACGCTTGACCTGTTGGCGTACTGCCTCGAAATACACGCACGCTATGATTGTAACTTGAGTTTTCATCTAAGCCGCAGGCTAAAAAGTAGCGATAAATATCAAGAAAATCAGCACCATGATGTACCTTGTTCAAGGCAATTACGCGGTTTGTAAGTTTACGTATACGTCCAGGATAGGAGTTAAACGTCATGACTTCGGTAATAACCGCTAAACCTTCTTGAATAACACTGCTTGAGGGTGAGCCTTTGGCTAGAAAAGAACAATAAGGTTGGCTTAAACCATTTAATGTGGTTCCTACATGCACCCAGCCTTCATGCACTTCTAAATAATTTAAATCACGCGCGCTAAACTGCACTTGCTGATTAAGCTTAATGCTATCAGCACCGGCAGCTGCATCCGCAACCATACCATCACTCACTGTAACAGTAATTTTATCGTGATGATGAACGAAAAACTGATTAAGACGCTTTTGTAATAATTCGCAAGCTTGTTCTGCCGTGAAACGTTTGATATCTGCATCAGATTGCAACTTATTATCAAGGACTGTGAGCGTTTCGAAAAGCATCGTGCCCAGTTCAGCTAATTTAGGACCTGAAGCATAAAATACATCATCAGGGCTGCCGTATAATTCAATTGATAATTCATTAAATTTAGGTGTGCCACGAAAATGCAGCATGTAAGCGGCGCGACAATATTCATCGCACTGGCGTTTAAGTAAACGTGTAACAGGCGAATATTGACCCAATTGATTCTGCGCATCACGCAAAATGGCACGAAACTCTTCGACTTTTTCATTTACTTTAAAAGGCAGAGGATGCGCTTCGTAATAAGCTTTGTTAATATTTGGTAATTTTTGAGCCTTGTGTTTAAAAAACTCCTGCCGAATGGTGTCATCCCATTTGATGCTATCTAAAATACGCAGCGATTGCTGTGCTTCAATCAAGCGTTGTGACAAAGCTTGAATAGCACTAGCTTCTTTAGTTTGCGCAGAATTTGCCATATTTTCACTTCCTAGCCGAGGCTTGAAGCGATGGCGGCATGATAGAAACGTTTGGGGAAGACACAGGATTGGGTAAATCGTAATAATGATTAATCTTTGCAGGTGCAAGCGTTGCAGGAATCACAAGCTTTGGTCCATTTTGACTTTTTAAATACAACTGCTCGCCATTACTCGCATACTTGGTCGTACAGCTTGGTAACCCTGCTATAAAAATAAGCGCTATAAAAAATTTGTTCACACATATCCTCAATGTTTAAGTAAATCAAGTTTTAATAATATTTGTTCTATATTGGTTTGATAAGCTTGAGTAAGCGGCGTAAGCGGCAAACGAATGTCATTTTCAATCAAACCCATTTTATATAAAGCCCATTTTACCGGAATGGGATTTGATTCAATAAATAATTGCTCATGCAATGATTTTAATGTTTTATTAATAGCCAAACTACGCGATTTATCATGATTCAGTGCTGCCTCGCATAACATAGCCATAGCGTTAGCTGCAACATTTGCCGTAACTGAGATTACGCCCTTTGCGCCGTTTAACAACCACTCTAAGGCGCTTATATCATCCCCACTGAAAATATCAAGATTTGGAGCCGCAATTTTCAAAGCTTCAAGACGCTCTCTGGTACCGGTTGCTTCTTTAATACCCACAATATTGGCCATATCCGCTAGTTTTGCCACAGTTTCTGGCAATAAATCACAGCCTGTGCGACTAGGAACATTATATAAGATGATTGGCATGCCCACAGACAGCGCAATATGCTGATAATGCTCATATAAACCATGTTGAGTAGGTTTAATATAAGCTGGGGTCATAATAAGTGCACCATGAGCGCCTAAAGTTTGTGCGGCACGGGTCAGACTCACACATTCAGCGGTGCTATTTGAAGCGGTGCCGGCAATAACTGGCAAGCGTTCACGTGCTTGGTTTACCACCGTTTTTATAACAAGATGCTTTTCAGTCGTACTTAAAGTGCCTGCCTCCCCTGTGGTGCCTGTTACCACTATGGCATGTGTGCCTGCTGTAACATGATATTCAACGAGCTCACAAAGTGCTGGTACATCCACTGCAGAATGTTTCATTGGCGTGACCAGCGCCACCATACTGCCTCTAAACATAACCATTCCTATTCAATTGGCTAAAGTCAATCATAGTACGCATCCTTCTTAGGTTTCTCAAGCAATCACCCTAAGTAGACAGCTTAGCACAAGATATTTGTATATTTTTATACTAATATGTTTATTAAGTGGCTAAAAAGGAGCGTATGATGAAACAAACAATGTGTGCTTTGTGTGTAATAGGTGCTTCTACATTATTTGTAGGAGGCTGTACGAATACAGAAGTAGGTACCGGTGTTGGTGGTGTGGCTGGAGCCGGGCTTGGATATGCGGTTACCGGTGGGTCAGCAGTGGGAACATTGGTTGGAGCAGGTGCTGGAGCGCTTGTGGGTAATGGCATTGGCCGCAGTGAAGACCGTCGTTATTATCGCAATTATTACTATTATTAAACTAAGTATCTTACGCCTACTTATCTTAAGATGATGTGGGCGTTTTTTATAAACCTCTAAAGGTGATGGATAAATCTTCATCCACTAAAATCAAATGATTGGCTGGTATGATTTGCCACCGATTTGACACATCGGTTAACTCTTCTGAGGCAATGACAACGCCTTTAATATTTAAAGAATCGTTAAAATTACCATTATCAAGATAATGCAAAGACTCAGGGGCTGTATTTTTATCGGAGCAATATCGCGAAGCAAGCAAACGCTTACCATCGGTTATACACACATTGAAATAAGAAGGATTAGTGGCATCGGTATATTGCTGGCTTAATCGCTCAACGGTACGTAAGGTTTGCTCAAAAATATCGGCAACCTTGGTTAAATTAGTAAAGTCTTGCCCTTGACTCAATTGTAAAAATAACGCAAAAAAATGTTCTGAATCTGTTTCACCTTGAATACTATTGTAAATAGTATCATCCAATAAATGACGCAAATGGCGTTTGATACGTGAAAACTGATGGATATCACCATTATGCATTAACATCCATTTGTCATAGCTAAATGGGTGACAATTGTAAGAATTGGTACCGCCCACACTTGCGGCGCGCACATGCGCAAAAAAACATTGAGACTTAATTTTCGCAGTTAAGTGAATTAGATTCCTATCACTCCAAGCTGGGAATATCGACACAAATAATCCAGGATTAGGACTTAATTGCGGAGCATACCATCCAACGCCAAAGCCATCTCCATTGGTAGGCACACTACTTTCTCGAGCATGCAAACTTTGCATGACCAATGAATTAACCGGTTTAACTAAAATTGATTCAAGTAGAATAGGTTCGCCTAAATACCCTACCAAACGACACATAATGACTCCTTTAAAAAAAACTTCTTATAAAACATCATAAGAAGTTTTTTCAAAATAACTTAGAGCGGCACTTTACCTACAAGCATCAAGATTAATAACACAACTAAAACCAAACCTAGAATACCTGAAGGACCATAACCCCAATTCCGGCTATAACCCCAAGTTGGTAGCCCACCGATTAACATTAAGATTAAGACAACTAGTAAAATGGTACCTAACATGATGTTTTCCTTGAGTTTGTTTACTCGATTTAAAGTATAGTCTATTTTTCAATATGCTTATTAGCTCATTTTAATTTAGCTAAAAACAAGTTTACCCCTTTGACATGTTAGTTTGTAAATCTATTTGATATTTAATTAATCATTAATTATGATTAATATACAATAATCAAAAAGGAAGCATCATGCGCAGAGGATTAAATCTTTTAATGATGGTCGCAGGGTTATTAACACTGATAAGTTGTACTTATACTGAAGTTGATAGTGTATCTGCCTACAATCCCCGTTATGTTAACGGATATACCCAAGTAAGTACTGTTCGTAACTACCAACCATATTGGGGAAATAATATTGGTTATTATAATGGTTATGGCTATGACAATGGCTGGTATGGCACCTCAAATTATTATGGTATGACAGTTTATCGCAGCGCTTGGTAAACCTAGCTTTTAGCCTATTAGTCATCTTGATTTAAGGTGAAATCGGGATCTTCGCTTAAATCCTGATGATTGGATAGGCGAATTTGTAATGCAACATTGTTTTTAGAATCGGCAAACAAAATAGCGTTTTCTTGAGTAATTTCATGCGCTTCATATAAATCAAATAATGCTTGGTCAAAAGTTTGCATTCCATATTCACGACTTCGTGACATGACATCTTTAATCTCATCAATTTTGCCTTTTTCGATTAAATCGGCAATGTAAGGCGAATTAAGTAGCACTTCTACCGCAGGTACACGTTTATTTTTAATGCCAGGCACCAAGCGCAAAGAAATAATGGCTCTAAGATTTAAAGCTAAATCTTGTAACACTTGGGGTT
>PKDH01000069.1 GCA_002863045.1 Legionella sp. | reverse complement strand
TTTTAACCATCACTGTAATGAATCCTGATAACAATTTTCTTAAAAGCGCTAGTATTTGGGCAATGTACATGGTGTTTTTAACGCTTACTTTGAGTAATTCGCTCAAAACCATCGCGCTTATTAGCACTACCATTTTATTGCTCTTGCAACCTGATGTACGCCAGGCCTTACACCAAAGCCTAAAAATGCCCTGGTGTCGCGCCACCTTTGTATTATTTGGCATAATTTTATTGGCCTGCTTTTATAGTCCAGCTGAGCTTAAGCTTAAGCTCATCCTATTAAATAAATACTCTAAACTTTTATACCTACCGCTATTTGTCGTGGCTTTTAGAGATAAAAAAATGCGCGATATGGCCATATACGCTTTTTTAACGGGCATGTTTATCACAGGTTGTGCGTCTTTACTGCCGTTATTTCATATCATTTCGCGCGCAACCGATGCTGGAACGGTGTTTCATAATCATCTCACCACTGGCTATTTTATGGCGTTTGGCGCTTTTCTCGCCTACCTTATGAGTCAACAATTTAAAGGTTATAAGCGCTTAGGTTTACTAAGCCTTGCGGTATTATTTAGCTTGCATACTTTGTTATTAAACCCTGGTCGCACGGGTTATGTGGTCTGGCTTGCATGTGTATCTGTACTTATTTTACAAGGTCGCGTGTGGCGCAAAATACCTTATTATTGCTGGCTTTTATTAATTATTGTGGGTACAAGCATTTACCTAAGCCCACTATTTCACGAACGGGTCATGCTGGGTTTTAAAGAAATCACCCAATTTTGTCATGGTCATCCTGACGGCTCAATTGGTTTTAGATTACAGTTTTTACAATATGCCACCACTTTATTTAAAATGCATCCATGGTGGGGTTCTGGTACAGGTAGTTTTGCTTATTACTTTACTCAAGACCAACCGATACCAAGTTGGGGCAAGCATCTTTTCGACCCTCATAATCAATATGCTTTAATGTTGGTTGAATGTGGCGTACTGGGATTGCTCTGCCTGCTGTATTATTTTTTAGCCACCACCTTGTGGGTAGTGCGTGCTTATCATGAATACTATTTATTAATGCTTGGTTTGATCAGTTCATTTGTGGTTGCTAATTTATTTGATTCGTTTTTACTTTATGCCAGTACCGGTTATTTTTTTGTCTTTTTTGCCGCGCTAAGTTTGGGTGAAGTGTATGCTGCTGCCAAACCTAAAGCGCTATCCTCTTTTACTTATGCGCGTAGGAATGTTTTATGTTAGCTGTATTAATGTATCATCGGGTAAGTTACACACGTTTTTCAGCCGATATCAATGTATTTGCCCGCCACTTAGAATATCTAGCGTCAAACTATCCCATTGTTGTACCAGGTGAGCCATTACAACCACGCACATTACAGGTATGTTTAACTTTTGATGACGCATATTTTGATTTTTATCACTATGTGTTTCCGCTGCTAAAAGAATTAAACATCAAAGCGGTGTTAGCCATTCCCGCCGGCCTTATTCTTGACCGCACCAAACTAAGCGCGCAAAGTCGCTTACAAGTGCCTTATCAATATGCCCTAAAAGCGTTTAAAACCCATGCAACACTTTGTACCTGGCAGGAAATACGCGAGATGGTGATTAGTAATTGTGTGGTACCTGCCGCCCATGGTTTTATGCATGAAAATTTAAATCATTCAGAAGAGCTAACACGTGAAATTATTCACTCCAAACGATTACTTAAAGAAAAAACCCATCGCACCATTGATACATTTGTCTATCCGTATGGCCAAATTTCTCAAGAAATTCATATGCGGGTGGCACAACAATATAAATATGTCATGCGCATTGGCTCAGCTTATAACTACGATTGGAGTAATTTAAATCAATTAATTTATCGCATCGATGCCGATGATTTTTGGCCAAAATCCAAACCACTTTTTTCTTTGCCACATAAATTAAAACTAGGCTTGCGGCTGGCGAGTAATACCGTGCGCTTTAGATAGCTTGATGGAAAGCTGGGCTAAACTCATGCACCGCATCCACCAATACCTGTACTTTTTCAGGTAAAACCGTGGGCAAAATACCATGGCCTAAATTAAATATATGGCCTGAACCTTGCCCATAATCCGCCAAAATGGTTTTTACCTGTTGGCGAATGGTTTCATCATCGGCTAATAGTAACTCAGGTTTAAAATTGCCTTGCAATGCTACTTGTTGGCCTACCTCTTTGCGTGCTTGGTTTATATCACACGTCCAATCCAAGCCTAGGGCTTGACATCCGGTATGCGCCATCAAAGATAGCCATGTGCCAGCGCCTTTGGTAAATAAAATAACTGGGATTTGTGGATGGGATTTTTTAAGCTCTTGGATAATGTGTTGCATGTAATGCAGTGAAAACATTTGATAATCAAGTGTCGCTAATAACCCGCCCCAGGTATCAAATATCATGACCACATCCGCGCCTGCCTCAATCTGTTGCTGCAGATAACAAACCACCGCGCTTGCCAGGGTTTGTAATAAATGCTGTGCGGCTTTGGGCGCATGGGCTATCAGATGTTGCAAACGGTCAAAACGTTTGCTGCTTTGGCCTTCAACCATATAACAGGCCAATGTCCAGGGGCTGCCTGAAAACCCAATAAGTGGCATGCCAGTTGGTAGATTATGTTTGATTAAATTAACTGCCTCCATGACATAG
The DNA here is from genome assembly GCA_002863045.1 of Legionella sp. Lineage (GTDB taxonomy): Bacteria > Pseudomonadota > Gammaproteobacteria > Legionellales > Legionellaceae > Legionella_C. Next base: position 56,753 of record PKDH01000069.1, on the reverse strand, counting down.
TTAAGTGAGCCTTCTGGCGGTAGCGTTAATGATTCGATGGCTTTTAATGTATGTAAGGGGCGCTTAAATTTAGGCCCTTCTCCTTCAGCAAAATAAAGCCCTAGCCCCATGGCATGCGGTATGGTCAAAATATCTGAAAACACAATGGCCGCATCTAGGGCAAAGCGCCTTAGTGGTTGTAAAGTTACCTCACAGGCTAGTTCTTTATTTTGACAAAGCGATAAAAAGCTACCAGCTTGCGCGCGGGTGGCGCGATATTCCGGTAGATAGCGCCCAGCTTGGCGCATTAACCAAATAGGGGTACGAGGAATGGGTTCCTGCCTTAGGGCTTTCATAAAAATCGATTGCTCTACACTCATAGTATTTTCTACCTTTAAAAAAAGCTTATTTAAAATAAGCAGATGGTAGATTTTCTTAACTTAAAAAGAAAGGTTTCAATGACTAAAAAACCATTTAGCGCGATGTCCGTTTCAAACATAACGCCTCGCTCACTCATCCTAAAACCCCTCGCTAGGTCATCCCGAGCATAATTTCACGTCATCCCGGTATAATTTCACGTCATCCCGAGCATAGCGAGGGATCTCCTACCAAATAGCTAAACATCAACTTAAAACCCCTAACAGGCGGTATGTCCAAACTTATTGAGCGCGTTAACAAAAAAAAGCATAACATTTTAAATTAAATAATTTTGGTTCATGAGGGTTATAAATTGTGCCATCTGATAGGAGATCCCTCGCTATGCTCGGGATGACGTAGAAACAGGTGCGAGGATGGCGTAGAAACAGATTCGGGGATGGCGTAGGGAGGTTTTAGGATGAGGTAGAATAAGGTTTGGCGATGAGGTATGCGAGATAACCGCAAGAATTACATTAAAACAATGATATTCAACACCTAATGAACTTGATAAAATCAGCGTTTTTACCACCAAAGCAATCTATGAGCCAACTTCTTATTCAACAACTTAAAGTTGCCACGCACATCGGCGTACATGCCTGGGAAAAACGTATTTTACAAACGGTCCTTATTGATATTGACCTGGCCTATGATTTTTCAAACTGCAATGATTGCCTGGATAATACCCTGGACTACGCGCTTTTATGTGAGAAAGTTACCCATTTTGTTGAAAATCACCAATTTGATTTGATTGAATCACTCGCCCATGCCCTGCTTGAGTATGTATGCACGACGTTTGCCTTAACTCATGTCGAAATTCGTTTAACCAAACCGCATGCCATTCGTAACGCCCGCGGCATCACTGTTGTGGTCAGGCGTTGATTTTATCTTATCAGGTGATTGGGTTAATATCGGGCAGGCGTTAGGAACATCAGGTTCTAATATCGGTGCTAGCGTGGGCTGCATGTGTTTTGGTAGAGGTTTGCGATACATCACTTGCTTTTGGGTTAAACGATTGAATAATTGATAACCTTTTAGCACACCGACTCCAGCGCCTACCAAAAGACTGGCAACAAGGCATATGCCTCCTAAAAATGTTAAAGGAATAATGCCACTGATGCATACCCAGGCGAGTAGCGCTGTACACACGGTGGTCGCCAGTAATGCTAACCCTAATAGCGCATTAGATGACCAAAAGCCCGCCATTCTAGTTGGAGTTAACTGCCAGTCGACCGCTGATTGGATACGCACGCTATTTAACAGCGTTAAGGCTGTGGTCGCCATCATCAACCAAATAGGAATACAAGGAGATAACGCCACACCAAAAAACGCAAAACTTACCATGCAACCCAAATAACTGAGCGCCATATAAAGAATAATCAACTGATTTTGTTTGACCCACTTGCGTACATCTCGATTGAGTTGGGCGTGTTTAGACAAATAATTAATTGAGCCATTCAAACTCACATCGCTAAAAAAGGCAGCTTTATCGTGCGTATTAATGGCACAACTTAAGCCCTGATTTTCTGTAATCACTTTGGCACATGAGGCATCATTTAAACCATCTCCAATAAAACACACCTTTTGATGAGGCTGCTGCCTAAATAAAGCTTTGATAAAGCTTGCCTTATCTTCAGGTGTTTGGCTGTGATGCATATCCTCTTGCTTAAATAGATGTTTTATTTGTTGATTAAAACCTTGGGTGGAAGCTTCATTATCACCCGTTAATAAAATAAGGTGTTTATTTTGTGCTTTTAGCTGGCGAATTTCTTCTACCACCTGGTCACGCAGTTGGTGTTTGATTAAAATATATCCTTTGAATTGCCGTTGTTCGGCCACATACACTGCTGTACAACCCTGAGCTAAAAAAGGCGCAATGGAGGCTGTTATCGCTTCAGGCACCTCAATGCCTTGCGCGTTTAAATACGCTTGATTACCTAAATGAAGCGGCGCACCCTGCACCTGGGCATAAAGCCCGCGATGTAAGGCGTCATGCTGAAACTTTTCAACTGTTTGAATTAAGCTTAGTTTGCTTGTATGTTGTTGCTCATAAAATTGGGTAATGGCGCGTGCTAACGGATGATGTTGGCCACATTGCTTTTCCAGTAAATAAATTTTTTGCCATAAAGCATCATCCATGCCATCCGTATAGGTTGCAATGGTACTTTGACCGGTGGTCAGCGTGCCTGTTTTGTCAAAAACATATGTGTCAAACTCAGCGGTATCAGTCATCAATTGGCTATCACGCAGCAGCACACCTTGTTGATGTCGTTGATATTGGCTAAAAAGTTGCGGCAGCTGATGAGCCATCACCAAGGTGCAGGGACAAACCGTAAATAACACGCTAATTAAACTTGTTAGCAGCAAGGACACACTAAAAGTACCTAATAGCAAAGGAATCACCGCGGCAAGCACGGCCGCAGTACAAATGATGGCAAAATAAAGCCCTAAAAAGCGGTAGGATAACGCGTGTGCAGCTTTGGGTGTAACAGCGCGATTCGCCCGAAAAAGCAGGCGATTTAATGTGCTTTTATACGGTGGCTCGAGCAATTTTACCCACACATCTTGACCTAAATTAATGGCGCCGGCAGGTACTTGCTCGTGTAAGTTTTTTATTTGCGCAGTTTCACCTGTTAAAATGGCACTATCAATCACCGTGGGTGTTTGCAAAAGCACGCAATCTGCTGGAAAACACGTATGCTGACGTACTTTAATCACATCTTTTTTGGCCAATAAATAACGCTTTTTAGGTTGAACATTATAAGCATCAAGATCTAAAGGAGCATCATGACCCGCTGCTATATGTGCGATGGCATCTTCACTTGCTAAACAATCGTATTCGTCTTTAAGCTCTGGAAATAACGCTTGTAAGTTATGTAGCTCAAGGCGTGAGGCTTCACAGGCTATTTTATGTTTGATTGCACTCATGATGTTCACAGCCGTTATTAACATCAGTGGCATGCCAAAACTCATAAAAACTGCGGAGAAGCTTAGCATCACCGGCATCACTGCCACATGATACATGGCATGCGCCATCGATAACCCAACCCCAAGGGTGATGGACATATTCATATCGGCGAATTTAAAGCGTTTTAAATTTTTAAAGCTTGACCATAGATAGCGGTGCGCACTAATGGCTGAGGCCACAACACTTAACCCTAGCAAGCCTAAGCTTAAGCCTAATGATGGTGGAAAAATAAAATATAACGCCACCACACCCAATAACGCCACCACGCCCAAGATGATGTTCAATGTGTGTGCAGGTGCTTTGAGTTTGGTTTGCGGCTGTACAAGCTTAAAATCTTCTTCTTGAATAACGGCTTTTTCTAAATTCTGGCGTATGGCATGTTTATCAAGCTTATACTCAGCTTGCGCTTCAATAATGATGGCTATACGTTGCACGCCTGGTGCAGCGGGTTCCGCATAAAGCGATAAAAAGGCGTCTTCAGGTAGATAATGCGGTTTTAATTTATCGAAGGCACACCGTATATTGGACTCAAGCGTTTGGCCACAGTAGTCATAACACATCGCCCCTGCTACAAGCAGACTATCCTCAAATAAAACAACGTCTGCCATAATATTTAACCGTTCATTTTGCGAATCATGCCATTTAAATGCTCGATACGTGCGAGCGTTACTTGCACTTTTTGTGCCTCATTTTTATTGGTAAATGGGCCAATCATCACCCGATGCCAGGTTAAGTTACGCTGATTAATGGCCACAATATTGACATCAAACCCCTTAAGTACCAGCCCGGCTTTAACCTGCTCGGCATCAACTCGCCTGGCAAAAGCGGCTACTTGAATCATGTAAGTATCTTGAGCTAGGGAAGGGGCATGATTAAGCACTGGTTTTTGGTTATTTAATACTTTGGGCGCCTCTGGCGCTTTGGCCGTATGCTCTATCGATGGATGAGCGGCTGACGGTTTATTAAGTGCTTGCGTATGCTCTTTGGCTAGCAGCGTATAAAATTCAAATTTAGGTTTGGGTTTTTTTACGACTTTCACCTCAGTTTGAGGCTTCGCGTGGGTCGTAGGTTTTGCGGCATGGTGCATGGTAAATTTTTGATAAGCTTCTTTAAGGCGCTCTTGCGTTATCAAAGACGCGGTGAGATAACCTGCCACATAAATAATTATCACGATTAAAAGTTTTTGTGGCAGTCGATTTTTGGGCTTAGCTGGTGTTCTTTTGACATAATCACGCGCCATCACATGCTCCAAGGTGCGCTAATACCCAAAAGATTTAAGCCATTTTTAAGCACTTGCTGTACAGCTTTAAGCAAGCTTAATCGAGCGCTACGCAATAGTTCATCCTCACATAAAAGCGTGATGGCGTTGTAATAGCTATGCAGGGCGGTGGCAAGTTCACGCAAATAATACGTGATTTGATGGGGCTCACAAGCATCAGCCGCACGCGTAATCACGTCTGGAAAACGTTGTAAAAGTGTGAGCAAATCACGCTCATGTGGGCTATCAAGTTTATCGATATGCGCACACCCTGATGCTTCGTCCCAATGCAAATTACGCGCTTTTAGTTGCCTTAACACGCTGGCAATACGGGCATGGGCATACTGCACATAATAAACTGGATTATCGTTGGATTGTTTTTTAGCGATATCTAAATCAAAATCTAAATGTTGTTCGGGTTTGCGGGCGGTATAAAAAAAGCGGGCGGCATCAGGACCTACTTCTTCGCGCAGCTCACGCAAGGTCACAAAAGAGCCACTTCGCGTTGACATTTGCACACGCTGCCCATCGCGATACAAGATGGCGAACTGTACCAAACGCACATCCAATGTATTGTCGTCACACGCAAGCGCACGCATGGCGGCTTTAAGACGTGCGACATAGCCATGATGGTCAGCACCGAATATATCAATCATACGCTTAAAACCACGCTGACATTTATGCCAATGATAGGCCACATCCGAGGCAAAATAAGTGGTTTGGCCATTTTGACGCATCAATACCCGGTCTTTTTCATCGCCAAAATCAGTGGCCTTAAACCATAAAGCGCCTTCTTTTACATAAGTTTTACCACAAGCTTTTAAAGCCGCAATACCTTGCTCAATGAATCCTTTATCCATCAAACTTTGTTCGGATAACCAGTTATCAAACGTGGTGCCAAAATCTTGTAAGTCAGCTTTGATGTCATTTAATACAAACGTTAAGGCATGGGTGTGAAAAAGCTTAAAAGCATCATTGCCTAATAACTGGCGCATTTTTGCAATCATGGCATCAATGTATTGCTCTTTATCACCACCTTCTGGCGCATCTTTGGGTAAATTATGTACAACTTTAGCCCAGGCTACCACAAACTGGTGTGAGTACTGCTCGACAATACGCTGGCTTATTTCTTGTACATATTCACCACGATAAGCGTTAGCGGGTAATACCACCGGTTCTTTATTTAATTCTAAATAGCGCAGCCACACACTCACCGCCAAAATATCCATTTGACGACCCGCGTCATTGACATAATATTCGGTGGTCACGCTAAAGCCTGCAGCTTTTAATACATTGGCTAGGCTGCTACCAAAAGCCGCTCCGCGCCCATGCCCCACATGCAGTGGCCCTGTTGGATTGGCTGAAACAAATTCAATGAGTACGGTGTTATCAGGGTTTTCAGGCACAAAGCCGTAGTTATCTTGCTCGCGCAAAATGGTCGCAACGACATCGTTAAGCACATCTTTTTGCATAAAAAAGTTGATAAAGCCTGGTCCGGCAATCTCAACTTTTTCAAGCATGTCATGGGTTTGCAGTGCTTTTATTATATGTTCAGCCAAACCATGAGGTGCAAGCTTAGCAGGTTTGGCCAATATCAGTGCGACATTGGTCGAAAAATCACCATGTGCTTGATTTTTTGTAGCGTCGATTTTAATAGGAGGTATGGCTATATCAGCTGGAAGAATATGTTGGTCTTTAAGCGTAGAGATGGCATTGGTTAATAACTTTATTAGGATGTCTTTCATAAAAGTGGCATATTCGATAACAAAACCGCTATTATTGCGTGTTTGAACCTATATGCCAACTTTTATTGGTGCTTAAATTTATAGACTTGCTAAGTAATTAAGCAATCATTCAAGCATGAGATGTGTTCGTTAAGCGCACTTTATAAACGAAATTCAGGCGGGTTTTCAGCTTTTTGTGAGGTATATAACTCGCTTCTTGCTCGGTCTAATAATCGTGAACGCACCCGACCTGAGGCTTGAAGATAAGCTGTTTCACTGATGATAAATTCTTGTAATGCCTCTTTACGTGCTTCGCCTTCGTGCGACATAGCATCTCCAAACATCACCGACCTTTCCTTAGAATCATAAGCAGGTGTAGATGTAGGCGCAGGTGCAGGTGCATGTCCTGCCAAATTATCTAAGTTTGGTTGTGGTAGTGGAAAAAAAGTATCTTTGGCCATAATCATTATCCTGTAAAAAAAATGACTAGTTTACTCATTTTTTTGCGTGACTCAAGTATTTATTTTAATAAAGGTGGTCAATTAGTACGATTCGTGAGTTTTTCATAAGCTTTTTTAATATAGCCATCTTGTGATAATAAAATGGCAATCGGTCGTGTTTTATCAAAATGGGCAAAGGTTATCATCATCATCACGGTAATGGGTACGGCCAAAAACATCCCTAATACCCCCCAAATAGCACCCCACACCGCTAAAGCAAATAAAATAATCAATGGGCTTAAATTCAGTGATTTACTTAAGTAACGTGGCTCAATTAAGTTACCGATAATAAATTGAATACCGGTTAATCCTGAACTTATCACAATAAACGGCAACCATTTATCAAATTGGATAAGCGCTAAAAGTGCTGGAAAAGCGGTCGCTAAAATAGCGCCGATATTAGGAATATAATTTAAGAAAAAAATAAGCAGCGCCCAAAATTCAGCAAAATCAAGCCCGACCCATTTCATAATCAGCCAGCTGGCAAAGGCGGTCATGATACTTAATAGTGTTTTAATCCCTAAATAAGTCTGTGTATCAATCACAATATGCGTGATGATGTTATCGACTAATTCACGATGAGCCGCATGAGGAAAAAGTGCGGTTAATTTTTGCCTGAAGAAATGTTGCTCAACAAACAAGAACACCACATACAAACTGATTAATACCGCCGAACTGGTAATTGAGGTAAACATGCCATAAATATTCACCAACACGTTTTGCACACTAAGCGTTTTAATAAAATTATCTAAATTAGCCAATACCTTGATATGAAAATAATCATCTATACGCGCAAGCATGAGCATCAAATTATCTTGATAACGCGGCGAGGCCGCTAATACTTCATTGACGTTATTGGTGATAATATCTACCGTCATTTTAACCAATAAGCCTAAAACAATCAGCGCTAAAATACGTCTGACCCAGGCGGGTATACTAAAACCTATCAAAGGAATATGTTTCATGTAGGTGCTAATGGTATTAAGCAAATGCCAAATAAAAATCGCCATTACAATGGGAATTAGGAGACCACGACCGGCAATGAGCGTATAGCCAATCAGCCAAACTAAAATTAAACCTGCAGCAAAGCTAATAAGACGATTCATAATATACTCTAAGTTAATAAGGCATGGGCTACGCACATGTTAAGATTACAGGGCGTTATTTTCCTGCTATCATTGTATTTTTTTTCTCTATCATATTACAGTGCTATCCCAATCGTGTGAAACGCTACCTGGTGTGGGACCTGCCCTTTTAGCCAAACTTAAAAAATGCAACATTCACACTGTAGCTGATTTGGTGTTTCATTTACCAGTGCGTTATCAAGACCGCACGCGTATCACCCCTATTGCTGATTTACGTGTACACGATTATGCTGTTGTCAGCGGCGAAGTCACCAAAGTTGAAGTGATAAAAACTAAGCGTGCCATGCTTTATGTGTATGTTGCTGATAAAACCGGCATACTGCGTCTGCGTTTTTTTTATTTTAATCAAGCACAAATTCAATCATTAAAATCATGTGATGGCATTCATCTTTTTGGTGAGGCGCGCGCTTTTAAGCAGCAATTAGAAATGATTCATCCTGAATATCGCTTAATTGATGGCAGCAAGCCTTGCGAAATGGCCGAAACACTCACGCCTATTTATCCAACGACTGAAGGCTTAAGCCAAAGTCGTTTGCGTCAATTGGTCAAACTGGCACTTTTTAATACTCAAGAAGCACTCAAAGCGCTTGAATGGATGACACCTGACCAATTAGCGCATTTCCACTTTCCACCCCTTGATGAAGCGCTGCTTTTACTGCACCATCCCCAACCTGATACTTCATTACAAAGCATTGAAGCGGGCGATTATAAAGCGCTGCAGCGTTTGGTGTTTGATGAGCTTTTAGCTCAGCGCTTGAGCATGGAATTTGCGCGTCGTCATCGTCGTGACTTAACCGCGCCTGCACTACCTTGCAATCAAGCCTTGATAACGCCTTTTATTCAGCAACTACCCTATGCGCTTACCAACGCTCAACAACAAGTAAGCCATGACATTGCCCAAGATTTAGCCCAACACCAACCCATGCTACGTTTGATTCAAGGCGATGTTGGCTGTGGCAAAACCACGGTTGCCGCCCTTGCGGCCTTGCAAGCCATCCAGGCAGGCTACCAGGTCGCACTTATGGTGCCGACTGATTTATTAAGCGAGCAACACACGGTTAACTTTACCAAATGGTTCGCCCCCCTTAATCTCAAAGTGTGTCGCTTAAGTGGCAAAATGAAAGCGCGTGATAAAAAGCACACTTTAAGCATGCTTGCTAATCACGAGTGTCATCTTTTAGTAGGTACCCATGCCTTATTTCAACAAACCGTTGAATTTAAACAATTAGGCTTAATCATCATCGATGAGCAACACCGCTTTGGTGTAGAACAGCGCTTGCTTTTGCAAAAAAAAGGGCAAATGGAAACCACAACTCCTCATCAGCTTCTAATGACCGCCACCCCCATCCCACGCACGCTGGCCATGACGCAACTGGCCTATTTAGATATTTCTATCATCGATGAGCTGCCCCCTGGGCGTACACCCATTCAAACGGTGGTTATGAAGCAAGAGCGCAAAGAGCCGGTGATTGCGCGCTTAGCCGCCGCCATTACGGCCGGCAAACAAGTGTATTGGGTGTGTACATTGGTAGAGGAATCTGAAAAATTGCAATGTACCGCCGCTACGTTAACCGCCGCACAATTAACCGAGCTTTTACCAGATGTGCGTGTGGGCTTGGTGCATGGTCGCTTAAAAGCCGCTGAAAAAGAAGCGGTTATGCAAGCGTTTAAAGCCGGTGAAATTGATTTATTGGTCGCCACCACCGTCATTGAAGTGGGCGTTGATGTGCCGAATGCCAGTGTGATGGTCATCGAAAATGCGGAGCGTTTGGGCTTATCGCAACTGCATCAATTAAGGGGGCGCGTGGGTCGTGGCAGCACCCAATCATTTTGTTTGTTGCTCTATCAATCTCCCCTATCAACGCTTGGCTTTGAGCGTTTGCAGGTGATGAAAGCCACCACGGATGGCTTTGTGATTGCCGAAAAAGATTTAAGCTTGCGGGGTGGTGGCGAGGTGTTAGGCACCAAACAAACCGGTTATAAAGCATTTAAAATTGCCAATTTAGCGCGTGATAAAGTTTTGCTTGATAAAGTTCATCGTTTAGCGCCTAAATTACTGCGCACCAACCCCGTCCTTGCCGAGCGCTTAACACGCCAATGGCTTGGTGAATTTGAACATTTTTTTCAAGGATAATTACTCGATGACCAAACGTTATAAACTTGCCAAGTATGTCACTCTTTTGGGGGCATGCGTCAATGGCGGGTTGGGGTTACTAAAAATCACAGGCGGCATGATGTTTGCCTCCCACGCCTTAATTGCCGATGGCCTGCATTCTTTGTCTGACCTTATCACCGATACCATGGTGCTATTTGCGGCTAAATACGGCAGCCAAGCAGCAGATAAATCACACCCTTATGGACATCAGCGCATTGAAACAGCCGCGACACTTTTACTATCTTTATTACTCATTCTAACGGGCGTGGCCATTGCCTGGGATGCCCTTGATGAATGGTTGCATCATCACTTAAATCACCCCCACAGTTATGCGCTGGTGGTCGCCATGATATCGGTAATTGCGAATGAGGGCGTGTTTCGTTTAACTCAACGCATTGGGCGCGATATCCGCTCGGATTTAATTTTAGCCAATGCCTGGCATCATCGCTCCGATGCGCTGGCTAGTGGTGTGGTGACCCTGGGCATTGCTGGCAGCTTGCTTGGTTTGACTGCACTCGATTTTATTGCCGCTATGGTGATTGGCGGATTGATTGTGCAAATGGGTATCAGCTATGGCTGGAAGAGTGTCAAAGAGTTAATTGATACGGCCGTGGACCCTGAGGTGGTCAAGCACATTCATCACACCATTCAAAATGTTACCGGTGTAGTTAAATTGCATCGTTTAAGAAGCCGCTTGATGGCTGGTGATATTTTTATTGATGTGCATGTATTGGTTTCGCCTAACCTTTCGGTCACCGAAGGGCATTTTATTGCCGAGCAGGTGCGCGAAGCGCTACTTGACCAGTTTGAACATGTGCGTGATGTGCTCATTCATATTGACACCGAAGAGGATGAACAAAGCTCAAGCGCCCATCTGCCCACACGTGCCTATCTAGAAACCCACTTTCTAAAGCCCTGGCAAACCGAGCACCCAGTTCTTAAACGTTGGGTGCTGCATTATTTACACCAAGAGCTATCAATTGATTTATTCTGTGACGCCAAACCAACGAAAGATTTTGATAAAACGCTGAGAGCCGCCCGGCCGAGCATCCCACATCTAAGGGCTATCCGCGTTTTTGTAGAACAACCAGATTTACCAATAAGGCGATGATTTTGTAACTGCTTCGTATATTTTATCCACCGCTTTTTCAGATGTGGTTTTTTTACCAAAAAACCACGTCTTTTGCAATAAACAAGTCGTTAAGCCCTGCCCTTTTTGCAGAATTTTAAATTCAGCCGATTTTCTGAACTCGTCAATAAACTGCTTTTGCTCACGCGATTTTTGAAGCTCAGTAGTAAAATCCGCCAAAATGCGTGTTTTTAGCGTATCACCACGCAAACCATGATATTTTTCGCGAAGCTCATCATGAGCTTGTACCGCACAGGTATGAAAAAAATCAGGGCGTTTTTTGTAATACTTATGTATAACTTTTTTTTGTTCTTTATCTAAGTCTTTGTATGTAAGAATATTCTTAATGGAATTTTCTACATCCATGTGAGACCTATCAAGATGTTGTAATTGCGCGATTTTTTCTTTGATTAGATCACGCGCTTCGCCCTTAAGGTCTTTTTGTAAGTACTGCATAAGGGTTATGTGCTTATCAATATAATTTGAGTTATATGGCGAAAAACTCTCGATATAATTTTCATCGTGATAATTTACTTTTCCAAGAAAACCTTCTAGCTCTTCATACAAATAGTGTGTTTGTGAAGCATAAAAATTTACGCATTGACGTAAAATACATAATTCTTTAAGCCTAGCATCATTAATATTTTCTTTAATACCTTGTAGATCACTTAATCCTAATTTTTTTGCACTAACATAATCATAGAATTGATGGTTTTTTGCTAAAAATCGGCGTAAATCACCTTTCTCTAAATATTTTTTAGCTTCAAGCCATCGTTTTTTAGCCTGCTTGATTTCTTTCGTTTTCATATTAAATACTCTTAGATTATAAGAAAGAATGAACTGTATATGATAATATGGTTAAATTTTAAACTCAAGATTAAAATTTACTTTGAATGGTTGAATATAATTCATCATTCGCGTCTTATTATCTCTAAAATAGGGCGCTTTTGCGATGTTAATGATGCCACCGTCTGCTCTAATGCTTTGATTGACGTTGTTTTCTTGCCAAAAAAAGTGTGCTGTAACAAACAGGTGGTAAGCCCTTGCCCTTGGCTTAAAATTTTATATTCTGTCGTTTCTTTAAACGATTCATAGCATCGTGTTAGCGCTTCAGATGTTGTCGTTTGTTTAAATTCAGCAATACAATCCTCTAAAATACACATCTTTAAAACATCACCTTGCAGGCCTTGATATATATTGCTTATACCAGCACCTTGAGCTTTAACTGGACAAGCATGAAAAAAATCAGGGCGTTTTTTGTAAATACGTTTAAGCCATTGGGTATTTTCAAATTCTTTTAACTCAAGGATATTGTGAATACTGCGGGTTAAATCAGCATCATTTAGTGATTTATCCAAGTGTTTTAGCTGTGCTAGCTTATCATCGACCGCCAAGCGCACATCTTGTAGGGCAAAGTTTTTGATATGCGTCATAATCGCCCTATATATCTTGGCGTCGGTACAATTTTTTTTAGGTTCTTGAAATCCCGTTCTTCGAATTCGGAGAAAATAATGTATTTGTGTATAAATTCTCTCTACACCTTGCCCCTCAACAGTCAGCTGCTCGCGCCCGATTTTTTGCTGATTCATATAAAATAGACAATGTTCGAATAACTCTTGTAACAAGCACTTACCTTTGAATGAAATACTTTGTGCTTCTAGAGAAGCTGATAAAGACTCGAAATTAATGTCTTTTTGATACAAGCTTACATATTCATAAAAATGATTATTTTTTCGCAAAAATTGTTTTAAATTTCCTTTATCTAAACAATTTCGCGCTGAAATCCAGCGTTTTTCAGCCTCATTTTCATACTTTTTTATCATACAATGTTTTTTCTATAAAAAAGTTCACAAATAGTAACATATTTTTTTTAAATTATTGTCTAATTTTTAGTTAATAGATAATAAAACTAAGCCTAACTTTAGCAATACCCTTTCAGCATTTTATTTATGGTGTCTTTTCAATATAAAGCCGGGTATGATAAAACTTTTTATTTTTAGAGATTAATTTATGAATTCACCAGCAAAAGATACGTTTAATTTTGACCCTAACATCAAAACAGCCGTTATTTACACCATTAAAGAAACCAATGCTTTTTTAGTAGAAATTCATGACAACCAGGAAAGTTATTTTCTCAAAGAACAAGATGATCCGATTCAATATACAAGTCTTGTGAATGCCAAAGCTGCCGCGGTTAATGCCGGTGCAACCAAAGGCTATCAAGCTTTGGATAATTTATATGATGAAGTAGGAACCTCTACCGAACCATTGGCCCAGGGCTCAAACCGCTATGCCTATTTGCCTTGCTCCTTGACTTAAAGTTTATGCTTATTTTATGAGAAGCACCTCATATGATTTTTTTCCACCGATAGCTCACCCATTTACTCATATCCAACAACGTCTACAAAACCTTATTGCACTAAGAAATCGTGCTGTGCACAAGGTTACAAAAGATACACACACACGCACATTATGGGGAACACCTACCAATGAGTATTGGGTGGCGAGAAATGAGCTTATCCATACTCACTTTACAAAATTTATTCTTGATTTTCATGACATTAGACAAAGGCAGCAGATAGAGGAGAAAAGTCTCTGTACGATTTTATTAAAAATTGAAGATTATTTAAAAAACCCCACGCCAAAAGCTCAAGAAAATATTCAAGCTCATTGGGAGGCCTTTGTTTCTAAAGCTTGGCCGCTTCCTAAAAAATGGGATGGGTCGCTATTAGCCATAGGGCTTATTCCGAGTTTTATCGCCATTAGCCTTGCCATTGTTTTAGCCATTACTGCACTCGCCATGCTATCTTTTATTCCATTGGGTCAAATTGCCTTGATAGGCTTTATAGTTGGTGTTGTAACCTCACCCATTTGCTTACTTTTTTCAAATCAACCCTATCATTCGATAAAAATGAAGCAGCGTGACGCTAAAAAAAATTTAAGTCATTTCTTTTTGCAAATTAATGCACAAAATACTTTGGCCCAAGATAAAAACATTTGCTTATTCAAAGAAATTGACGAGGTCTTTGTCACAACAGCTGCCAGACGTAATAGCATTGGATAGTAATAAAATTGAGTCTAGCCGCTCTAACAATGACAAAATTTATGTTAGGTTCTGTGAACCAACTTTATCTTTGCAACCAATCCTGCTACCTACTTCTCGCGGCTAACCTTATCGCCTACTTCCCGCGGCATGTCCGCGGGATCTAGCCGCAAACTTATATCGCGCAAAAGTTGTAACCATGGTTCCCGCGGACAAAGCCGCGGGACGTAGGCTGTAAAATAGTCCTAAATACCGTATAGACCTAATCCTGTAATTTAGCTCACCTAACTAACTCCGATTTTTATCTTTGCAACCAATCCGGCTACCTACGTCTTGCAACTAATCCTATCACCTACTTCCCGCGGCTAATCCTATTGCCTACTTCCCACGGCTAATTCTATTGCCTACTTCCCGCGGCATGTCCGCGGGATCTAGCCACACACTTATATCGCGCAAAAGTTGTAACCATGGTTCCCGCGGACAAAGCCGCGGGACGTAGGCTGTAAAATAGCCGTAAACACCGTATTGATGATAATGCTAGTTTGGTGCGCGCTCATACCTGTGCATCTAGCTATCAAAAAGATGGAAACAAATCTCAGGCACTTGGTCATAGCTGATAAAAGATATGATTAAAAAGCTTTGATTAACACATTAGAAAGGCAAAACATGCGAGAAAAATTGGTTCACAGAACCTAGTAATCTGAATATTTTATTGTGACGATGATTGATTTTTTTCATCTTCAACCATATCAGGGCGCTCTTTTTTAATGGTTTTACACACATCTTTGGCGGCATCGCTATCAGGCGTTACCTCACAGATTTCTTTGATTTCTTCTACCTCAGGATGCTCTTTTGATTGATTCGTCATGATTTTGTTTCCTTTTACCAAATAATTACCAGTATCAGCAGATAAAGCCAGGATGTCAAATTACAATTTTTTCTAACCCAAAGCGTTATTTTAACCAAGCAACGGGCAAATCAGCCCAACAGGTGGTGTAAGCTGGAGACTTTAATTGTGCACGCCTTGCCCATGGCTTTGCATAACCTTCAGCGGCCAAATAAAGGGTATGTTGACCATAGCGTTTATTCACCGCATCAAGTACTGCCATAAAGCGCGCTTTTTTAGCCTCTATTGCTGCACTTGGTTGATGAAAGATATCTCCTTGGTAAGTATCTTGGGATACCAACCCCCCAAGACCGACACCTACCTTTTGATATAGATAGCCCGGTTTAAATAGCTTAGCCAAACCCTGTTTGGCATATTGGGTAATCAACCTTATATCATCCGTGGGTTGGGTAAACCGCATTTCGACTGCTTGAATATGCTGGGCTAAATCAAGGCGGTGGCGATGAGTGGCAATCGAGACCCACACATGTTCCGCCAGTGAGTTTTGTTGCCGTAATTTTCTTGTGACAAAAGCGCTATGGTGACTCACTGCGTGCGCAATTATTTCATAGTTAGTTTGCATTTGACCAAAGCTTTTAGACGACACCATGCTTTGTTTGGGCTGGATTGGGGTAAGTCCGCTACAAGGCGTACCACATAACTCAAGTGCTGTACGTAGTAATACCACACCATATTGTTGTTTAAGGTACATTTTATCAAAACTTGCTAAATCGTGAGCTGTTTGAATGCCTTGTTGCATAAGCTTGGCACTTAAACGCGCACCAACACCCCATACCTTATCAATGGGTATATGGGGCAACCAGGTCGTGTGTTCCTTATATAAATGCAGTACCGGGCGATAGAGCATGGTTTTGCACAAATAATTGGCCATTTTGGCCAATGTTTTAGATGCACCAATGCCAATGGAGGTGGGGATGCCTGTCTCTTGATAAATTTTTTGTTGCAAGGCCTGACCAAACTCCGCTTGTTTATCAACAGGCATGCTGGTTAAATCTAGAAACGCTTCATCAATTGAATAAATTTCTATGTGTGGCCACATGGCTTTAATGGTGCTCATCACCCGCTGTGATAAATCACCATACAGCGTATAGTTCGATGAAAAGACATGGACACGTTGATGCGCACATAGTGCTTTGACTTTAAAAAATGGCACGCCCATGGCAATGCCTAGTGCTTTGGCTTCTAGTGAGCGCGCAATGACACAGCCATCATTATTGGATAACACAATCACAGGCTGAGTGGTTAAATCAGGCCGAAATAAGCGTTCACATGCCACATAAAAATTATTGCAATCAATAAGCGCATACATGTTAGTCAGGCTTATGCAGCACAAGGATGACCACACCCCAAATCACCATGTCATGGTCTTCAGTAATATCAATGGCAGTAAACTCAGGATTGGCCGGCAGCAGTTGTACGTGCTTGCCACGGTAAGATAAGCGCTTAACTGTCAACTCACCATTAACCGCTGCAATCACAATGCTTTTATCACGTGGCTTGATGCTGCGGTCAACCACCAGTGTGTCACCTGAAAAAATACCAGCATCTTTCATTGAGTCACCACTGGCACGCAATAAAAATGTTGCCGCAGGGTTTTTAATAAATTCTGCATTTAAATCTAAGTAGCGCTCGATATAATCATCAGCTGGCGAGGGAAAACCGGCTTGCACCGCACTAGAGTACAGTGGCAATGCATAGGTCTTAACCTCGTTGGCTAAAAACTGATAGACCTCCGTAATACGCGCCACCGGCACGCGAATTTGCTTGACCTTTTCTAGGCCAAATTTACCGGCGCCAAGCGGCCTACCTGCGCCTTGTCGTTGCCCACCACGCATATTAATTTGCTCATTTGATTCGTGTTTTATTAATCATAGGTGATACAAATTACATTGTAAATATACGATTTGCTAATAAAAAATTTTAACTTCTGGTGAGACATCGATTTAAGTTATTAAACTTTACTATAAATTTTGGACTTGATGATGAATTTGTTAATCTAGCAGGAATGTAAGTTATTTGGTTGCGATATTGATGTCTATTTTCATGGTTGATGTAGCTGGCTTAGAATTATTACCCATTGAACGCAAATTACTCGCCCTGCCGCAGATAAGTGCGGTTATCTTATTTACTCGTAATTTTAATAATCTTGCTCAACTTCGCGCGTTAATTGCCGAGATACGCGCGCTTCGGGCTGATCTTTTTATCGCAGTTGACCATGAAGGTGGGGTGGTACAACGCTTTACGCGCCACGGCTTTAAACAACTACCTGCTGCATGCGTCTATGGCGAGGTGTATGATTTCAATCAAGAAGCAGGTTTATATTTAGCGCAACAATATGGCCAATATATGGCCTGCGATTTGCTTGAGGTGGGTGTTGATATCAGCCTTGCCCCTGTGCTTGATGTGCATGATGATCAAAGTGCAGTCATTGGTCGGCTTGACCGCGCTTTTCATTCAAATCCTCAAGCGGTGAGCGCGTTAGCGCACGCTTTTATTCAAGGCATGCATCTAGCCGGTATGCCTTGTGTGGCGAAACATTTTCCCGGACATGGCCGCATCGTGTATGACTCTCACCTGACCCGCCCTGTACATGACCAACCAGTTGATAACGAATTAAATATTTTTGCTGATTTGATCAAACAACATCAATTAGATGCCATTATGCCAGCGCATGTTACCTATGAGCTTATTGATGCACACTATCCGGCGGGTTTTTCACGTATTTGGTTAGACGATATTTTGCGCCGCAAGCTTCAGTTTAATGGCCTTATTATCAGTGATTGCTTGAGTATGAGTGGCGCTGATATCGGGGATTTACCTACCCGCGCTTTTAAAGCATTACACGCGGGTTGTGATATGTTGATTGTGTGCAACCAGCCACGTCAATTTATGTATGATTTTGTGCAGAATAAACGCTTTGTATCAGAGGATGCATCGCTTCGGCGCCTGCATGCTTTTAAGCAAAAAATGCGGCGCTTTCATCAAGCCTGCTACCATGCGGCCAACGTGATGCCTCCTACACGCTTAACCAGTGCACCGTATGCCGAGGCACCTCAAAGTTATAAGAAGTCTAAATTAAATACCACACAAAGCGTCTAAATGTGCGCTTACTTAACGACTGAGGCGTGCAGCATCCAACTGGCTTTCTCGTGCGCGCTAATGCGATCACTAATTAAATTAGCGCTGCCCTCATCGTGATGCTGCTGCGCCACACTCATGGCCTGATTTAAATCTTTTACCAGCGTTACATGGTCTGCGGCTAATTCTTTGACCATCTCATTAGAATCATCACGTACTTTGCCATCTTTAATACGTTTTAATCGCTCAAATTCTTGAAAAGTGGCAGGTGCTGGGCTTCCTAAAATGCGAATGCGCTCGGCAATCTCATCAATAGCTTCGGCAAGCTCACGATACTGTGATTCAAACAATTCATGCAATCCTTTAAATTCCGGTCCACCTTTAACATGCCAATGATAATTTTGCGTTTTTAAATACAGTGCATAGGTATCGGCTAACAAAATAGATAATGTTTCAACGACATTCATAATGACCCCTTTTCATAGATGAAGGTTTATGCATCATAGCGACTATCTGATAGAATCGACTGTTTGAATTAAAACTTTAATGGTGTGGGTAATTTCTATGGCATCTTTTCTACACGAATTAACAACTGATGATTTAACGCAATTAAACGAAACGCACAAACAGGCTGCCCTTAACGCGCTAGAACATGAACAAATTATTTTTTTACCCAACTATTTTTTTAAACATGACGCCCAAGCTTCTATTTTATTTAACGAAAATTTACTTGATAAGCGCCATAAAAATTTAAGTTTTAATCATAAAAATCAGCAGCTAAAAGGACAGGCAGCACCAGAGATTCACGTTCAAACCGCATTAAAAACATTTCTCGATGCTTTTGCCTGTTTTAGTCATGATTTAATTAGTCGCCTTTTGCCTTTGTATGCGCCTTATTTACAATGGGGGCGTACCAGCTATCGACCCATTGAAATTGAGCAACGTTTGACCTCAAAACGTCAAGATGACACTCGTTTGCATGTGGATGCTTTTCCGACCACGCCTGTACAAGGTCGACGTATCTTACGCGTATTTTGTAATATCAATCCTTATGCTGCACCAAGGATTTGGCATACCGGTGAATCATTTACAGCGGTATTAGACCACTTTGCACACAAGCTTTCCTCGTATCAACCCGCCTTAGCTCATCTGTTAAAATGGACTATGATGACCAAAGGTTTGAGAACCGCTTATGATCATTATCAATTGAAACTACATGATGCGATGAAAGAATCCGATGCCTACCAACAGCACGCACCCAAGCAATTAATTCATTTTCCAGCTCACAGCACTTGGATTGTATTTACCGACCAGGTGTCGCATGCTGCGCTCAAAGGACAATATGTGTTAGAGCAAACTTTTTACCTGCCTACTTGCTATATGCAAGAACCCAAATGCTCACCTTATGCCCACTGGCAAGCTCGAAACGTGATTTAACCGTCATAAAAAAACCCGCCAATCGGCGGGTTTTTAAAAGGTGAAACTGGTGAGGAAACTTACATCATTCCCATGCCACCCATACCACCCATGCCACCCATACCGCCCATGCCACCCATACCGCCGGCATCAGCTGCACCTGCATCATCTTTTTTAGGTGCATCAGCTATCATACATTCAGTCGTTAGCATCAAGCTTGCGATTGAAGCAGCGTTTTGAAGGGCTGTACGTGTAACTTTAGTTGGGTCTAGGATACCTAACTCCACCATGTCGCCATACTCGCCAGTTGCCGCGTTAAAGCCAAAGTTACCTTCGCTGTCAATGATCTTGTTTACAATCACTGAAGATTCGTAACCGGCATTGCTCACGATTTGACGCAAAGGAGACTCAATGGCACGGCGTAAAATACTAATACCCATGTCTTGGTCTGAATTATTACCTTTTAAACCATTTAAAGCTTTTTGTGCACGAATTAACGCGACACCACCACCGGCAACAATCCCTTCTTCAACCGCCGCACGAGTTGCATGAAGTGCATCTTCAACACGCGCTTTTTTCTCTTTCATTTCGACTTCAGTGGCAGCACCTACTTTAATCACCGCAACACCACCGGCTAATTTTGCTTTGCGTTCTTGTAATTTTTCACGATCATAATCAGAAGAAGTTTCATCCATTTGCGCATTAATTTGGTTGATACGCGCTTCGATTTCAGCAGCATTACCTTCGCCATCAATTACGGTTGTGTTATCTTTGGTCACAATCACACGCTTAGCAGAACCTAAATCTTCTAAAGAAGCACCTTCTAAACTTTTGCCAATTTCTTCTGAAATCACTTGTCCACTGGTTAGGATTGCGATGTCTTGTAACATAGCTTTACGTCGGTCACCAAAGCCTGGCGCTTTAACCGCGCATACTTTCACAATACCGCGCATGTTATTAACCACAAGTGTCGCCAACGCTTCACCTTCGACATCTTCAGCAATGATAAGTAATGGACGACCAGATTTAGCCACACCTTCTAAAAGCGTTAACATATCACGGATGTTGGCAATTTTTTTATCAGCTAACAAAATATAAGGCTGTTCAAGTTCAGCACTCATGTTTTGTTGATTGTTAATGAAATAAGGTGAAATGTAGCCACGGTCGAATTGCATACCTTCAACAATATTAAGCTCGTTTTCTAAGCCATTGCCATCTTCAACCGTAATAACCCCTTCTTTGCCGACTTTTTCCATGGCTTCCGCAATGATAGCACCCACTGCTTCATCAGAGTTGGCTGAAATTGTGCCTACTTGCGCGATTTCTTTTTTATTTTTGCAAGGCTTTGATTGGCTTTTTAATTCAGCTGTAATTGCGGTAACGGCTTTATCAATACCGCGTTTTAAATCCATGGGATTCATACCAGCGGCAACCGCTTTGTTACCTTCAGTCATGATAGCACGCGCAAGTACTGTCGCTGTTGTTGTACCGTCGCCGGCTGTATCAGATGTTTTAGACGCAACTTCTTTGAGCATTTGTGCGCCCATGTTTTTGAAACGTTGCTCGAATTCAATTTCTTTGGCTACTGATACACCATCTTTAGTAATGGTTGGCGCACCAAATGATTTTTCTAATACCACATTTCGTCCGCTAGGACCCATTGTGACACTTACTGCGTCGGCTAAACCGTTAACGCCGGCGATAATTTGTTGGCGAGCATCGTCACCAAATCGTAATTCTTTATTAGCCATGTTCACTTTCTCCCACTTAATTGATTTAAATTATTGCTCGATGACACCCATGATGTCGTCTTCACGCATCACGACTAATTCTTGGCCGTTAAGCTTAATTTCAGTACCTGAATATTTGCCAAATAACACCACATCATCCACTTTGACCGCAATTGCGCGGATATCACCATTGTCTAACGCTTTACCTTCGCCAACAGCCATTACTTTACCGCGCATAGGTTTTTCAGTTGCACTGTCTGGAATTACAATGCCACCAGCTGAGGTGCGTTCTTCTTCTAATCGGCAAATTACCACTCTATCGTGCAGCGGACGAATATTCATACTTCAATCTCCTGATTATATTAATCACTTATATTTCAGAGTTATCTCTGAATGAGCTATGTAAGTGTTGTATACCTAAGTAAACAACACACTGATAGGCGATATGGGGATAGCTCCATTGTTTTCAAGGGTTCAGGTAATTTTTTTTTGATTTTTTAAGCAAACAATTTACACTGGCACAAATTCAATCAATTGCGGTTTGCTCATGAACAAATGGTTTTTGTATGCGCTTTTTTTAAGCCATACCCTGATAGCATATGCCTTTACACCCATGGATACTGATACGGCATTTAAATTAACCGCTAAAGCTCAAAACCCTAACAGCTTAATGTTACATTGGGCAATAAAACCAGGGTTTTTTTTATATCGTGACCGAATTCATATCAAGCTTGTACCGTCATCATCAGGCCACATTGGCCCCATCACTTTGCCTAAAGCACAGCAGAAAACAACCGCAGAAGGCACTATTTATCAGGTTTATTATCAAAATTTAACAATTTTGGTGCCAGTATTACATACACATGCTGGTCGCTATGTTTATGAGGTGTCCTACCAGGGGTGCGCTAAAAATGGCTTTTGTTATCCACCACAAACCAAATATTTCAACTTAAAGGTGGATAAAACATTAGACATAACGCAGATTAGTAAAGTAAAAGCTCCAGCTGACAAAACCATTGCCTCAGAACCCAATACCGTAAATTCAACCCCTAACCGCTCGTTTTTTAACCATCAACCCCTACTGATAACCTTTTTATCTTTTTTTGGTATGGGTTTATTATTGGCCTTTACGCCCTGCGTTTTACCCATGGTACCGGTACTCTCGGGTATGATTGTTGGCCAAACCCACTTAAGTACACGCCAAGCATTTTGGTTATCACTGAGTTATGTGCTGAGCATGGCGTGTATGTATGCCGTTATTGGCGCCGTGGTGGCTAAAGCTGGTCACAATTTACAAATCATCATGCAATCACCCTGGGTGATTGGTTTGTTTAGTTTATTATTTGTGGTACTGGCGTTATCCATGTTTGGTTTGTTTGAGCTAAGGCTACCGGCAAGCTTACAAAATAAACTCTCTTACCTTGCACGCACTAAAAATCGGCCCCCTTTTATGCAGGCTATCATCATGGGTGCGCTGTCTATTTTGATTTTATCCCCGTGCGTTACCCCACCTTTAATTGGTGCATTAAGTTATATCGCCCAAGATGGTCAAATCACCACAGGCATGGGCAGCTTATTTTTCCTGGGGTTAGGGTTAGGCTTTCCCCTGCTTATCATTGGCACCTCATTAGGTCATTTGTTGCCCAAAGCGGGCCATTGGATGAGTCATATCAAAGCCTTTTTTGGTGTACTTTTGCTGATTGTGGCCATCCAGTTGGCCGCGCGGGTTATGCCCTATGGGTTAACCATGTGGTTATGGTCAAGCTTGTTTATCATGCTAAGTGTATTTTTAGGTGCGTTTCAAAAAGCCGTGCATCCTTTTACCAAGATACGCCAAGGCGTGGGGCTTATATGTGCACTACAAGGTACTTTAATTTTAGTGGGTAACGCGCTTGGCACCCATGATGTATGGCATCCTTTGCAATTGAATCAGCCCGTTAATTCAATACCCTCGGTCACCACCATTACAAGCCTTAAAGCGCTAAAAGCGCAACTTGCCGCTTTGCCTAACAACAAGCCGGTGTTGCTCGATTTTTATGCTGATTGGTGTACAAGCTGCCACTTTATTGAAAAGCAGGTACTTGCTTCACCAGCTGTGGTAAAAGCGCTGCAACACTATTATGTCTTAAAAATTGACATCACTGCTTATTCAAAAGAAAGTCGCGAACTTATGCAGGCTTATGAAATCATCGCGCCACCAACCTTTGTATTTTTATCTTCAAACCATGTGAGGCAGCCAAACAAACGTTTGGTAGGCGATATCACTCAAGCCACGTTATTGCGTCAACTGAACACATGACAAAAATTCATTTATTGGTTAGTTAATCTTTTATTTGTACAGTAAGCTATATTTATTATAAGCTTGGTGTCTTTATGCCTTTAACCAAAGACTTTTGCGACAAAACTAAGGATAAAGCATGACTTTGTTAGATATCACTTTGAATCATCTGCCAATTTTTAAACATTTAACCAAGCAAGAATTAAATTTTCTCATGCCTTATTTAAATGAAACTTATGCCGAAGCGCATGATGTTTTACTCACTCAAGGTCAAGCACAAGGTGACTTATACATCATTATTTCAGGTCGTGTGAATGTGGATATTCGTCTGCCGGGTGATTATTTACAGCAACTTGCGTCATTATCGGTGGGTGATATTTTTGGTGAGGTTTCTTTTATTTCCAAACGACAGGTCACAACCAATGTAACTGCCTGTGAGCCAACAAGACTTTTAGTCATGAAACACACCACCCTTGATATGTTGCGTCTGGCCAATCCACATATGACCTATGCCATTGAACATTATATTAGCTATCGTTGCTTCAATAAGATTATGTATAGCTTAGATAATATCGTGACGTTGCTTGAAAAAACCGACCAAATGATACCCTCTTTTTCCCAAACCAATCAGCTTGAAAATACCCAAACACAGTCGGTAGAACTAACGCTTGATGAGTTAGACGCGTATCACTATAAAACGTTAAATTTTCTAGCTTTATTAACGCCAGAACAATTAACTCAACTAACCCCTTTGTTAACCATTAAACGCTATGACCGCGGCCATCGCTTTATCGTTGATGCGCAACATCCAACGCGTTTGGGGGTTATCTATTCAGGCGCCATTACCTCGTTTATTCAACAAGATAACATTTTAATTAAGCCTTTAGATGTCACAGGTATTGGGGATATGTTTATGCAAAATGCGATATCAGACGCATTTGAGCAACTTATCACGTATGTTACCTGTGAGCAAAGCATTGTGATTGAACTTGCCATTGGGGATTATCGACAGTTACGTCACACCCATCCTGATTTATTTTTTGTGATAAGTGCCGCCATTCATCGCGAAATCGCCAATTCAGTGTATGTGTTTAACAGTCAATTTATTCGTATGAACAGCGAATATAACTATATTATGTGAGGAAAGGTTTATGTGTCGAGTATTGGCTTATCTAGGCAACCAAAACGTGTCTATTTTTGATTTATTATATGGCCCTGATAATTCATTGGTTCATCAAAGTTATGCGCCAAAACTGATGTCGCATATTCAAAATTTAGCAGGCCTTGGTTTTTGTGCCTGGGAACCAAACTCGACCAATCCTGACCAACCTTTTTACTATAAAACCACACAACTACCTTTTTTCGATAAAAATTTATATCGTTTTTCAAAAAAAATTCATACCAATTGTTTGCTTGCGCATGTAAGGGGCGTGGAATACAGCATCAACGAAACGGTTTCTGAACAAAACGTCCATCCATTTAAATTAGAAAATACCTTTATCACTTTGGCACATAATGGCAGTTTGGCTAAAATGGCCCAGATGAAGCCCTTATTAACACCACTTATCCGTCCAGAAATTTTTGCCCAATTACGGGGCACAACTGATAGCGAGTGGGTTTATTGCCTGTTTTTATCCCAACTCAATGATTACACCCAACCGATTGCGCTTGATGAGGCCAAAGCCGCACTTCTTGCAACTTTGAAAATTTTAAAGCAAGTACGCGAACAATGTGATATTTATGAAGCCTCACCATTGAATCTTTTTATTACCAATGGTGAGTATTTGTTGGTCACCCGTTTTGTGTTTGATTATGGCTGCAATACCAATTTAGTTGAAAAAGCTTTTCTAGAATTTCATAGTTTATGGCTTACCTTTGGCGAGCGCTATGGCAAATTTGATGATGTTTATAAAATGCATGGTGCCAATAAACGCAATAATATTTTAGTTGCTTCAGAGCCATTAACCACCGATAGAACCACCTGGATAGAGCTTCCTGAGTATTCGCTCACCCAAGCCTGGCTTGAACAAGAACAGGTGGTATTTCGTACTCAAGAGCTTTATATCTAATAACCTAATAATTACATCTGGAGCCGATGTGAAGGTTCTGGTGTACCTTGCTTTACCCCATTGCAATTAAAAAATGTTTTCCTGCTATCAGGCCTTGCTCTGGATTTTATATAAATTGATTTATCTTTGATGACATCAGGAACATCGGCGATGCGTTTGATAAGTTTTTTTATCTTCTCTACCCGTTGTATAAGCTTACTGTGGGCATGTAATTTGAGCGTTGTTTCTAAGCTTTTAAACAAGTTACTGCGCCACTGCGCTGATTTATCAACAGGCAGCCTGCGTAACTCGTTGATAATTTCTTTGCGACTTAATAAATCAACATAAGTCCACGCTGTTTGAAACCTTAAGGCTTTTTTATGGCTTTCAAATAGATTTAAATCATCAAATATTTGGTAAACTTTCATCAGCTTTTGTGGATGTTTAAGATTCATCGCTGCAACAAAATTATCTTGGGTCAAAGATTCTAATTCAAATAATATCTTAATCAGCGATATAGCCTTGTTTAAGTTTTGATGCGCTAAAATAAGCTCAAAGTTCATTTGGGCATTATCTCTGTCCAATAAACTGGTAAGCTCAAGCCGCTCACACATTTTAATCAAGCCATCTCTATTAGAATGCTCTAATACCATTGCACGATTATGATTGCCATATTCACCATGCAATAAACGGTAATTATCAATGGCTATGAAGGTATAGGTAATAGAATAAGGTGAATCGTGCTGTAAGATGCTCTCAAAATTAAGGCCCGCTTGCTCGCCTAGCAAATAATTTTCCTTCATCAGCAGTAAAATGGTATCCATTGTCCATAATTTCTCAACTGCAGTTGTTTGAGCAATTAGATTGAATATTTTTTCACGAGTATAAAAATTACATTGTATTAAATTTATCATAGCACGCGCTGCTGGTATAGGATGCGGATGCTGGCTTAACATTTGGCGAGCTAATAGGCTATCTTCGCTAAATAATTGGCTTTTATCTAAAATTTCAAATGCTTGATCGATGAAATTACTTTTCATAAATTATGACCATTTCGTTTATTATTTATATTTTGGGATATAAATATAACAATACTACTGCAAAATATAAAGACATAAATTTTGTTAAAAACTCATATTGTTTTTCTTTTACCTACGCTTCTTATTAGAAGTTACTCTGAACCTAGAATTAGCGGTGGACATGGTCCATCACAATCTTTATAATAGCTTACTTTTTTTACAGTTTGTAAGTTAGTGAGTAGGATGAATCACCGAGTTGGATTTGTTAGTTTAGGTTGCCCTAAGGCATTGGTTGATTCTGAGCGTATCATCACCCAATTACGCGCCCAGGGTTATGAGTTAGTCTCCACCTATCATGATGCGGGTGTTGTGGTCATTAATACCTGTGGCTTTATTGATGCGGCCGTTGAAGAGTCTCTTAGCACCATTCAAGAAGCGATGGCTGAAAATGGTCGGGTGATTGTCACAGGATGCTTAGGCGCTAAAGCAGATATCATTCGTCAAGCCTGCCCTGATGTATTACACATTAGTGGCGCCCATGCCTATGAAGAGGTGATAAGAGCGGTGCATCGTCATTTACCACCGCCCAAAGACCCCTTTACCCAACTTATTCCACCCCAAGGCATTAAACTGACCCCTCGACATTACGCTTACTTAAAAATCTCAGAAGGCTGTAATCAATCCTGTACATTTTGTATCATTCCAACCATGCGCGGTAAATTGCAAAGCTATAGCTTTCAACAAATCATGACCGAAGCCCAACGGTTAAAAGATGCAGGTGTTAAAGAATTATTGGTCATCTCCCAAGATACCAGTGCTTATGGCATTGACACCAAATATCAAACCGTCACTTGGCAAAATAACACCTATCGCACAAGATTTAGTGATTTATGCGAAGCACTAGGCACACTGGGCATTTGGGTACGATTGCATTATGTTTATCCTTACCCCCATGTTGATGACGTTATCCCATTGATGCGTGATGGTTTGATTTTGCCCTATTTGGATATTCCACTGCAACACGCCAACTCACGTATTTTAAAAGCGATGAAGCGTCCTGCAAATCGTGAAAATACGCTACAGCGTATTGCTTACTGGCGCGAGATTTGTCCAGATATCACGCTACGCTCTACCTTTATTGTTGGTTTTCCTGGCGAAACAACGGCTGAATTTGCCGAATTACTTGAGTTTTTAGAGCAAGCCCAGCTAGACCGTGTAGGTTGTTTTCAATATTCACCGGTTAAAGGTGCTAAAGCCAATGAGTTGGCTAACCCCTTGCCTGACCACATCAAGCAAACGCGTTTTCACGAGTTTATGACCACACAAGCACGCATCAGCCACAAACGCCTAGCACGTCACATTGGCACCACTCAAACCGTACTCATTGACACCATCACCGATGAGCATATTATTGCTCGCAGTAAAAGTGATGCGCCTGAGATAGATGGTTTGGTTTATTTACCCTCTCACCCTAAAATCGAGGTAGGAAGTTTGGTCGATGTCACCATAACTCATAATGATGAATACGATTTATTTGCAACATACCCCTAACATAACCGATACTTTTAAAGATTAAAAATATAGACAAAAGCAAATTACTCTTTGGCAAAAAGACTATTTTTCGTCAATATAAAATTACATTCAAACATAAAGGAAGATTAAAGGATGCTTAAATGGTTATTTTGGGGATGGGTTTGTTGGGCAAGCAATGTGGCTGCAGCACCACTACCAACGCTTACCATTGGCGTAGATAATTTTGCTCCACCCTTTGTTAACCGCGGCGCTCATGATGTTTGGTATGGTTTTGATGTTACGATGATGAATTATATTTGCACACAAATTAAACGTACCTGTGTTTTTAAACCCTATTATTTTCGCGAGCTATTACCGGCGGTGGCTAATGGTGAAATTGAGGTAGGAGTGGGCGCAATTGCCATCACGCCTGAGCGTTTAACTCGCGTTAATTTTACCCAACCTTATGTGGCAAGCAAGGCATCATTTTTAACGCTAAACCGTCAAACCACCGTTCCTTTTACATTTTCAAGCCTTAATAGACAACGTATTGGTATTGAAAAAGGCTCTATTTATCCTCAAGTTATTAGGGCTTTAGGCATCGTTGAACCGCGCATCTTAGCCTATGACTCCAATGATTTGTTAGTCGATGCGCTACAACAAAATCAAATTGACTATGCATTGTTAGATACCCCTGAGGCAAAATTTTGGCAAAGTAAAGCCACATCACACCTAAGGGTTATTGGCCCATCGTTTAAATATGGAGTAGGTTTAGGTATTGCGGTTAACCAAGCGAACAAACGTTTATTAGCCGATATTAATCGTGCGCTTGCGCAATTTTTACAAAGCCCGGCTTTTAGACAAGCGCAAACACAATTTTTAAATTATTTTTAATGCAATGTTTGCCCCTGCATCAGGCAATGGGTGATGACTTTTCTTGTGACATATTCACCCTGGGCCGCACCATAAGCGGCTTGAAAATGTTCAACTAATGAGACGACCCATGGCGATAAGCGAAAATTGAGCTGTTTTTTTAACATATTCAAATGTAGCTCAAGTAAGCCTAAATCATTGATGCTACATTTTATCGCATGAGCTTGCATAATTTTTTGCGCTATTTGCAAATCATTATCTTTATTGGGCCAATTAGGACTCATAATACCCCTATCTAAACTAAATACTAGGACGTTAAACTCAATCAAATGGTATCAAATGTTAAAATAACAAGTTTTATAACGAACGTAACTCGGCAATTTTGTGTTGCGGCTCATACCAAAGCGTAATAAAAAGCACCATAATCAATGGGCCGATGAATAACCCTAATAAACCAAGGGTTTCGACACCACCTAAAATGCCAAATAATACCGCCAAAAAAGGCAACTTAATCGCCCCGCCTATCATCAAGGGTTTGACAAAATGGTCAGCCACAAACATCACCACCGTCCCCCAAATAATCACCACAATCGCCCCAACCATCTTGCCCATTGAGATTAAAATTAAGCTGACAATGGCAAATACCAGTGGCACCACAAAAGGAATCATGGCGGCAAAAGCGGTGATAAAGCCTGTAAGTGTTGGCGCTGGGAAGCCTACTAATAAGTAACATAAACCCATTAATATACCCACACCTAATCCTACAAACATGGTGCCATTAACAATAGAGCGCAAAGCTTTAGGCAACCTTTCGGCGTAACGAAACCAGCGCTCACCAAGACAGGCCTCTCCGACATGATTGATTTGCGCGAATAATTTATCGCCATCACGATAGAAAAAAAATAACGTTAAAATAGTAAAGCCTAATTGAAAGCCACGATGGGCTAAATTTGTTCCCACGCGTTTGATATAATAACTTGTAGGTGAGAGTGAAATATGTAAGTTGGAGAGAAAATGTTTTAAATTACCAGGCTGGCTAAAATTGCTTTGCCAATATTGTAAAAGCTCGGATTTAAAAAAAGGAAATTGTTTAATAAGCGCTGGGGCTTGAGCGCCCTCACGATTTAACCACTGCAGATAATTAATAAACCACTGCAATTCTTTGACTAAAATACCCACCAGCCAGCTTAGTGGTAACAACAATAATAAACTTAATAAAAAAGTAAATAATAGCGCCGCAATATTAGCATGATGATTAAATAATTTGCGCCATTTTTTGTACAACGGATAAGTAGCTATCATAATAATGGCCGCCCAAATCATCGATGGAATAAAATGATGCGTAAGGTAGACGGTTAATATCACAATACCTATGGTTACAAGCCGATTCATTAGCTCTTTATGATGTTCATTCATAAGGAAGATATCCATATTAAACTATGTAAAATAAGGCTTGCGCACACACCTGCTAGCACATCATCAAGCATGATACCCAAGCCACTTTTTATATGTTGGTCAATAAAACTTATGGGCCATGGTTTACAAACATCGAACAAACGAAACAGGATAAAACCGATTATAAGCCAGATACTATGGCAAGGCACCATGGTCATGGTTACACAAAAACCCACCACTTCATCCCACACAATGCCTTTATAATCATCAATGCCTAATTCTTGTGAAATATGGGTGCTAACATACACCCCAAGCCCAAAAAATATGAGCAATAATAAAAAATAAAAGGCTTGCGGCAGTGGCGCTATAAGTGTATATAACACCACTCCTATCAATGTACCCCAGGTGCCAGGCGCAAAAGGCATTAAGCCTGTACCAAAACCAAACGCTATAAAATAAGCAGGCTTTTGCCAAACTTTGGTAAATATTGCAGCTTCAGACATCATGGCAAATTTCCTCTAAAAATGTTGATATCCTTGTGGAATAAGTGGTTTGATTTCTAAACCCTGCTGCTCTTGTAAGCCTAGATGCTCAGTTATCTCTCCAATGCGTGTACAAGGTATTTGACAGGCAGCTAATGCTTTTTTAAAGGCGGCCTCACGCCTATAAGGCACAGTAAAACATAATTCATAGTCATCCCCACCATTTAAGGCAAAAGGAATGGCATCTTTAGGCTTATATTTTTGCACCAATGGATGGATTGGTAGATTTTCTAACTGCAGCAAAGCACCTGTATGGCTGGCTTGACAAATGTGTAATAAATCAGCACCCAGACCATCAGATACATCAATAGCCGCTGAGGCAAAATCTTGTAATATTGGGGCTAAGTTTACACGTGGTCTGGGATGCATTAATAAATCATTTAATATTGTCTGGTCTTTAGGCGCCAAAAATGGTTTTTTTATATGTTCTACTGCCAAAGCCGCGCCACCAAGCATGCCTGATACCCAAATGCCATCCCCGATTTGTGCATGTTTGCGGCTGATAAAACGTTGATGTGGTACCAAACCTTGTACCGTAATTGTTAGAGTAAGTGGGCCTCTTGTGGTATCACCACCAATTAAACTTACATTGTAGCGTTGACAGCCAGCATGCAAACCTTGGGCAAAACGCTCAAGCCAGAGCTTATCAACGACAGGCAGCGTTAGAGCCAAACTGACCCAATAAGGCGTTGCCCCCATTGCCGCAATATCGCTTAAATTAACCATCAAAGCTTTCCAGGCAATATCAAATGCATCCCAGTTAGTACAAAAGTGCACATCAGCTACCAGTGTATCGGTGCTTACCACTAAATCATAGCCGGTAGGCACCCTAAGACACGCCGCATCATCGCCTATCCCTAGTAATATATGCGCGTCATGGTAGGTATTGGGTTTGAAATAAGTATCAATAAGCGCAAATTCATTCATTTTCGAGCTTAACTTCAATCTCACGGGTGCTTTTAGCAAGTTTATTTAATACACCGTTGACATAACGATGACCATCTTGTGAACCAAAAGTTTTAGCCAAAGATATGGACTCATCAAGCACAACTTTATATGGGATATCGATACAAAATAATAATTCATACGCTCCCAAACGCAGCACTGATAATTCAATGGGATTTAGGCTTTTGAAACTGCGGTCTAGGAAAGGCGTTAACGCTGCATCGATTTGGGTAATATTTTGTATCACGCCATATAAAATACGGTTGAAATATTCAAAATTAATTTTGTCTGACGCATTAGCCAATCTAAACTGCAATTCAATTTCACTTGATGACCCGCCTGCCATATGCCATTGATATAATGCTTGCAATACAAGTTTGCGCGCGCGTCTTCTGCCACTAATGAGGTGTTTATCCATCGTCTAGATTGCCTTACAACAAGATTCATATTTTAAAAAGCGCAACTTGCTACTTAGCGCAAGTTGAGAGTAAATGATTTTATTAGTTTTACTTATAAACTGGAAAATCCGCGCATAATTGTATCACTTTTTCTTGGATACGTGCTTGGATGTCGTGATTATTTATGTCATCTAGAATATCAGCTATCCAATGACTTATTTGTATGACCTCTGGTTCTTTAAAACCACGCGTGGTTATCGCAGGTGTTCCTAAGCGCAAGCCGCTGGTGATAAAAGGTGAACGCGTTTCATTCGGTACCGTATTTTTATTAACAGTAATGTTCGCACAACTTAATGCTTTATCAGCATCTTTGCCAGTGATATCAAAACGCGTTAAATCCAGCAAAAATAAATGGTTTTGCGTACCATTGGCCACGATATCATACTGCCTATCGCGTAAGGTGCGGGTCATGGCTTTAGCGTTATTCAAAACCTGTTGTTGATAGGTTTTGAATTCCGGTCGCAGCGCTTCGCCAAAAGCCACAGCTTTGGCGGCTATCACATGCATCAAAGGCCCACCTTGAGTACCCGGAAACACTGCGGAATTTAATTTTTTACCCCAGGTTTCAGCTGACTTAGCTAAAATCATCCCGCCTCGTGGGCCACGTAATGTTTTATGGGTGGTTGTGGTAACCACATCAGCAAATGCAATGGGTGAAGGATATAAACCTGTTGCTATCAATCCTGCTACATGCGCTATATCAGCCATTAAGTAAGCGCCTACTTCATCAGCTATCTGGCGAAAACGCGCCCAATCAACGGTTTGAGAATAAGCAGAAAAGCCAGCGATAATAAGTTTAGGACGCGATGCACGTGCTTTGGCTAGAACATCCTCGTAATCAATAAGGCCAGTATTAATATCAACGCCATACTCAACTGCATGATATAATTTACCCGAAAAATTTACCCCACAGCCATGAGTTAAATGTCCGCCTGCTGATAGCGACATGCCTAAAATGGTATCGCCTGGTGATAAAAGTGCCAACATCACCGCCGCATTCGCTTGAGAACCTGAATGAGGCTGCACATTGACATAGTCTGCTTGAAAAAGTTCTTGCGCTCGTTGGATGGCAAGATTTTCCACCACATCAACATGCTCACATCCTCCATAATAACGCTTATGAGCATACCCTTCGGCATATTTATTGGTTAACACCGAGCCTTGTGCCTCTAGAACATTTAAACTTGCGTAATTTTCAGACGCAATTAATTCAATATGATTTTCTTGCCGGCTTAATTCAGCTGCGATTGCCTTGGCAATGTCAGCGTCAAATTCAGTCAATGTGGGTTGCTTATTGCGCATAGAGTGTTGCCTCTTTCAAATAAAAATCAAAAACGCTAACGTTAACTTAAAAAAAGTAAAAGCGCTAATACTAATCCAACGCGTTACTTATAATTAATGAAAGAATAGTGTGATAAGCGATATGATTTTAGCCAATGAGTTATCTTAAAAATCAAACTAACCCACAAGTTGCTCATTCGTTTTACTTTGCAATACAAAAATAAATCAGTTAGAATCGCTCGGTTTAACCCTTGCCTTACGTTAAATTTCGCTAAATTTTCTAACGAAGGCTTTACTATCCACAAGGAGTCACCAAGCTTATGAGACATTATGAAATTGTATTTTTAATTCACCCTGATCAGAGCGATCAAGTGCCGGCAATGATGGAACGCTATGAAAATATCATTATTAAACATGAAGGGGTGATTCACCGCAAAGAAGACTGGGGACGCCGCCAGCTTGCCTATCCTATTCAAGATGTGCACAAAGCGCATTATATTTTAGTTAACATCGAATGCAATCAAGCTACCCTAGATGAGCTTGAAAATACCATAAAATTTAATGATGCCATCATTCGTCATCTTATCTTAAAAAGAAAAGAAGCGATTACGACTGATTCGGTTATGAAAAAATCTAAAGATACACGCACAGCTTAAGGAAATTATTATGTCCGCTTACTACAGACGCAAAAAAATGAGTCGCTTAAATGAGGCAAACAGCGAGATTGACTATAAAGACGTTGATGCTCTAAAAAATTATATTACTGAAACTGGCAAAATTGTCCCCAGTCGAATAACCGGTACTAGTGCCAAAACACAACGACAATTATCCGAAGCCATTAAACTTGCACGTTTGATTGCTTTGTTACCTTTTTGTGATAGCCACCGTTAATCATTCATGTCACGCCTGCAGCAGTTTTTTACCAAACAAAGTGCTTTTCTACTAGAAAATCACTTGCACGCCTGGGTAGCTATCTTATGTCTGGCGCTATTGCCTTTTTGCGATTGGCTAAGCATGGCGCTTGTATCGCTGATTGGGCTGCGTTGCGGGGCAAAAGATGGCTTTAAAGCAGGCATGGTAAGTGCGGCGGTATTTGTATTATTGTTTTCGGTATCAACTCAAAACGTTTTGGCCTATAGCGCATTAGAATCTCTTGTAACGCTTGGTTTAAGTTTTGTTGCAGCCATGGTTCTTCGATATACCATCAGCTGGAATCGGGCGATAAGCACGATGCTTTTAATAACGCTTGGCCTCACACTTTTAACCTCAGCCGTCGGGCTTGACTATATTCATTCACAAGCTCAACTGCTACTGCATGTACTAAAAGAAAAAAATAGTCATTTGATGCAACAATTTTTTGGGCAATTAGCACTTGATGATCAAAAATTTATAGCGGTATTTTTAGGCATTAAAATGCTATCTATCATGCTTTCAGCTGTGTGTGTCTTAATGTTAGCGCGGGATATCCAATCACGTTTATATTATCCAACCGGTTTTAAGCAAGAATTGAGGCATTTTAAAGCCAGCCGTTTGGTCATCATTTTATTACTTATTGTCATGATATTAGTGTTTAACGGTCAATGGCTATGGCTAAGCTGTCTGCCTTTACTGGTAACATATGTTCTGGTGGCCGGTATGGTGACAATTTTTAGATTGATGCCTAAAAAACATAATATTTTGAATGCATTGCTTATCATCACACCGTTGGTTATTGCGCCTGCCTTAATGGTCGCTATATACCTTCTCATCGGTAGTCTTGATGGCTTTTTTAATATTCGATTACAGCTGCATCGTGCAGTTAAATAGCATAAATAAGGGGTACGCAATGGAAGTTATTTTATTAGAAAAAGTTAATAACCTAGGTAATCTGGGCGATAAAGTAAATGTTAAAGCAGGGTATGGTCGCAATTGCTTGATTCCGCAAAATAAAGCGGTATTTGCAACACCTAAAAATATCGAGCATTTTGAACAACGCCGTGCTGAACTAGAGCAAAAAGCGCAACAATCATTGGCTCGAGCTGAACAAAAAGCGGCTAAAATTAACGATATTACGGTTGAAATTCAAACACTTGCCAGTGACGAAGGTAAATTATACGGTTCAGTGGGCGTGAGTGAAATAAAAGATGCGCTAAGCGCTCGTGGTATTGAAATTGATAAGCGTGATGTTCGTCTACCTGAAGGTCGCGCCATTCATTCGATTGGCGAATATACCATTGAAATTCAATTGCATAGTGATGTGGTTGCCTCTTTACAAGTGCATATCGCCTCTAATCGCTAAATAGATTAAATCCTTATGTCAGTTAATGAGTGCCATAAGGATTTAACCCCTGTCTTTTTACTTAAAATTTTATTTGTATCATTTGATTATTTTTGGCTTTTGAGGTCTGATATATGAAAAAACCCATGACCATAATGGTCATTATCCTAGCAGTGGTTTTTGGTGGTATCATCGGTTATAACTTGGTTAAAAAAATAATGATCAAACGTTATTTTGCGCATTATAGCCCGCCACCTGTGAGTGTTTCTTCAGCCTCAGTTATCCAACAAGACTGGCATCCTCAAATTCGAGCAGTTGGTACTTTTGTGGCAACTCAAGGCGTTGATATCAACGCTGAAGCTTCTGGTAATATCAGCCGTATTCATTTTCAATCAGGGCAATTTGTCAAAGCCAATCAACCGCTTATTGATATCGATGATGGTGTTGAACAAGCTTCGTTAAAATTTAACCAAGCAAACGCTACTTTAAAAGCGATTAATTATAAAAGACAGCAAGATTTATATAAAAAAGGGGCCACATCAAGCTCAAGCCTTGATGAAGCCAAAGCAAACCTTGACCAGGCTCAAGCCGATATCGCAAAAATTAAAGCACAAATTGCTTACAAACATATCACCGCACCCTTTACAGGACGTCTAGGTATTCGCCAAGTAAATCTCGGTCAATACATCACACCTGGCCAAACCCCGATTGTCACCCTGCAATCACAAGACCCTGTTTATTTACAATTTAATTTGCCTGAACAACAAAAAAGTTTAATCCATTTAAATCAACCCATCGAGTTTACGATAGAAAGTCAGCCTCAGGCAGTTTTTACCGGTAAAATCACCGCCATTAATGCCAAAATTGACCCCACGACGCATACGCTTTTAGTTGAAAGCACCGTGCCTAATTGTGCGCTTAAAGTGCAAGGCACGGCTCATCAGCAAGCCGTTACACATCAAGCAAATAAGCCTTATGATAAAGCGCTTGTTACTTGTAATACTGCGCAAAATCAACGTCAGGCGGTCAAAGAATTTTTGTTTATTCCTGGTATGTTTGCTGACATTACCATCAAACAAACTGCTCACCAGCAAGTATTAATGGTGCCATCAACAGCGATTTCTTATAGCCTTTATGGTAATTCGGTATTTGTTATCAGCGCTGATGCGAGTAAAAAAGATGATAAAGGTCAACCAATATTAACTGCGAAGCGCACGTTTGTGACCATTGGAGAGCCCTATGGTAATTACACCATCATCAAGGAAGGGCTCAAACCTCACGACTTAGTCGTGAGCTCAGGTGAGTTAAAATTATCAAACAATGCGCGGGTCACTATTAATAATACCGTCAATTTGCATACCCAATTGCAACCCGATACTTTGGCCGAATAATTTATTTTTTAGAGAAGCTTATGACCTTTACTGATTTATTCATCAAACGCCCAGTGTTAGCTTTGGTCGTAAGCTTATTTATCCTTTTATTTGGCTTAAACTCTATTTCGACCATGCAAATTCGCCAGTATCCGCGTATGGATAATACGGTCATTACCATTACTACCAGCTATCCGGGTGCTGATGCGGATACCATTGCCGGTTTTATCACCACTCCACTTGAAGCGGCAGTTGCGAGTACTGAAGGTGTTGATTATATGACCTCCTCAAGTGTGCAAGGTTTAAGCACCATCACCCTTAATATTAAACTTAATTTCTCACCGCAAATTGCCTTTACCGATGTGATGAGTAAAGTGCAGCAAACCATCAATAAATTGCCACCTCAAGCACAACAGCCGGTTATCTTAAAAAGCTCAGATGCCTCAACACCTTTGATGTATATAAGCCTTGATAGCCAAAAGATGACTCGTCAACAAATTACCGATTACGCCATTCGTGTTTTACAGCCACAATTACAAACTGTGGATGGTGTTTCTAACGCACAAATTTTAGGTGATGCAACCTATGCCATGCGTATTTTTTTAGACCCTGTGCGTTTAGCCGCCTTACAAGTAACGCCTGAGGAAGTCGCTCAAGTATTAGCGCGCAATAACTTCCTAACCGCCGCAGGCAATACTAAAAGTGAATATGTCGCGCTTAATGTGACAGCCAAAACAGACATCAGTACGCCAGAAGAATTTGGCAATTTAATTGTACGGCATAAAAATAATGCGCTTGTGCGCCTTAAAGATGTGAGCCGCATCGTTTTGGGTTCCAAAAATTATGATTCATCGGTGACCTTTGACGGCAAAAAAGCGGTTTTTATTGCCATCTCACCAACGCCTACCGCCAATCCATTGACAGTTATTCAAGATGTTCGCAAGATGTTTCCTGAATTAACGCGCGAGTTTCCGCCCACGCTAAAAGGCACCATTGTGTATGATGCGACTGATTTTATTCGTGCATCTATCAATGAGGTAATCCATACCATTTTTGAAGCTGCCTTGATTGTTATTTTGGTTATCTTTTTATTTCTAGGCTCATTGCGCTCGGTAATTATCCCTGTGGTGACCATACCTCTATCCCTGATTGGCGTATGTACTTTGATGCTATTTTTAGGCTACTCCATCAATCTTTTAACGCTTTTAGCGTTTGTGTTGGCCATAGGTTTGGTGGTTGATGATGCCATTGTGGTGGTGGAAAATGTGCATCGCCATATTGAAGAAGGTCAAACGCCTTTTAAAGCAGCTTTGCTTGGGGCGCGCGAGATTGCGCTGCCTGTGATTGCCATGACCATCACCCTTGCAGCGGTATATGCACCCATTGGTTTTATGACAGGGCTAACCGGCGCCCTTTTCAAAGAATTTGCCTTCACCCTTGCCAGTGCGGTGATTATTTCAGGGATTGTGGCTTTAACGCTTACACCCATGATGTGTTCTAAAATTTTAACACATGACGCTAATCATAATCGATTCGCACAATTTTTAGATAAATGTTTTGATGGATTAAAGCATCATTATCAACGTGGTTTACATCATTTGCTTGATAATCGTATCGTAGTGGTTATTTTTGCAGCAGTAGTATTTTTGATGCTGCCTTATCTGTATAACAATACCCCTAAAGAAACTGCGCCTGAAGAAGACCAAGGCTTTTTCTTTGTGGTCAGTTCA
Source organism: Legionella sp. (assembly GCA_002863045.1). Taxonomy (GTDB): domain Bacteria; phylum Pseudomonadota; class Gammaproteobacteria; order Legionellales; family Legionellaceae; genus Legionella_C. The sequence continues at coordinate 17,599 of PKDH01000069.1, read as the reverse complement.
GCGCCGCAATATGCAACCCTTGATTACATTGAAACTTATACCAAACCGTTTAAAAACATCTATACCAGTTTCCCTGAAACGGCGCATTTTTTTAATATTAACCAAAGTGCACCTGTTTCAGGTATGGTCTTAAAACCCTGGGATAAACGCACACGCACGCAATTTGCTTTAAAAAAAGCGCTGCAAGATAAATTAGATACCATTCCTGGCTTAAAATCATTCGCTATCATCCCACCGGCATTACCTGGCGGTGGCGGTGGTACGCCGGTGCAGTTTGTCATTAAAACCACCAATGATTTTAAAACATTATTTGACGTTTCTAATGAATTAATCGAAAAAGCGCGACAAAGTGGTTTATTTGTCTATCTTGATAATAGTTTGAAATTTAATCAACCAGAAATGGAATTTAATATCAACCGCGCTAAAGCTGCCTATTTAGGCCTTGATATGCAAGCAATTGGTAGCAGTTTATCCCAAGCACTCTCAGGCAATTATGTTAATTATTTTAATCTACAAGGTCGAAGCTATGAGGTCATCCCACAGCTTCAGCGCCGCTCGCGCTTAACACTGGAACAACTTCGTGCCATTCATGTGCGCACCACAAATGGTACCATGGTGCCACTTGCCACAGTAATTGATGCCCACCAAACCATTCAACCTAATGCTGTGGCGCATTTTCAGCAATTAAATTCTGCCACCATCCAGGGGGTCATGATGCCTGGTACCACGCTTGGTCAAGGTTTAGCATTTTTACAAGAACATGCTAATCAAGCACTACCCAAAGGCTATAGCTATGATTTTGGCGGACAATCTCGGCAGTTTATGCAAGAAGGTAATACGCTTTTGTTCGCTTTTTTTCTGGCCATTGTGGTTATTTATCTGGTGTTATCTGCTCAATATGAAAGTTTTCGCGATTCACTGATTATTTTAATCAGTGTGCCGATGTCTATCTGTGGCGCGTTGATTCCACTGAATTTGGGTGCCGCCTCTATTAATATCTACACGCAAGTTGGCTTAATCACACTGATTGGTTTGATTACCAAACATGGTATTTTAATTGTTGATTTTGCTAATCATTTACAACAAACACGCAATTTTAATCGTCGCGAAGCCGTAGAAGCAGCTGCAGCTATTCGGCTGCGCCCTATTTTAATGACCACAGCCGCCATGGTTTTTGGCGTCCTACCACTGCTTATTGCCCAAGGTGCTGGTGCTGTGAGTCGTTTTGATATCGGGGTGGTAATTGCCACAGGTTTATTGATTGGTACGTTATTCACCCTTTTTGTGGTACCAACGATTTATACCTATCTTGCCTCTGATCATCGCAAAGATAAGTTAGACCAACCCTGCGGTTAAATGCTAAAATTTGCTCTTTTTTATTAGCTAGGTCGGACCATGGATACTACTTATTCACCAGAGGCCATCGAATGCTCGTGGTATGAGCGCTGGGAACATGAGCAATTTTTTAAACCTCAAGGCATGCATCCTTTTTGTGTGATGTTACCGCCACCGAATGTCACAGGAAGCCTGCACATGGGGCATGGCTTTCAGCACACATTAATGGATATTTTGGTGCGTTATCATCGTATGCTGCAAGATAAAACATTGTGGCAACCAGGCACCGACCACGCTGGTATCTCAACGCAACTTGTGGTTGAGCGCCAGTTAGAAGCACAAGGTATTAGTCGCAAAGATTTAAGCCGTAGTGAATTTTTAGATAAAGTTTGGGCATGGAAAGAAACCTCAGGTAACCAAATTACACAACAAATGCGCCGTTTAGGCTCCTCTGTTGATTGGAGTCGTGAGCGCTTTACCATGGATGAAGGTTTATCCAAAGCGGTACACAAAGTATTTGTGCAATTATATGATGAGGGCTTGATTTATCGCGGTACCCGGTTGGTGAATTGGGATCCTAAGTTAAGTACCGCAGTTTCTGATTTAGAAGTTTTAACCTCTGAAGAAGACGGTTTTTTATGGCATATACGCTATGATGTGGTCGACTCAAGTGAGTCACTTGTTATTGCCACCACCCGTCCTGAAACGCTATTAGGTGATGTGGCAATCGCCGTTCATCCTGATGATACACGCTATCAACATCTTATTGGGCAGTCAGTACACCTACCGCTTTGTCAGCGTATCATTCCTATCATCGCTGATGATTATGTTGATAAAGAATTTGGTACTGGATGTGTTAAAATTACACCCGCGCATGATTTTAACGATCATGCCATTGGCAAGCGTCATGGGTTACCAGTTATTAATATTCTTACCAAAAAAGCGACCATCAATAAAAACGCCCCTGCTCAATACCAGGGTATGGACCGTTTTGTGGCGCGCGAGCATATCCTAGCTGATTTAAAAGCATCCCAATTACTCGTAGATACTAAACCCCATAAGCTCAATATTCCGCGTGGAGAAAAATCTAATGCCATTATTGAGCCATTGCTTACTGACCAATGGTATGTAAGCGTTAAACCTCTGGCACAACCGGCTATTGACGCTGTCAAAGACGGTAGAGTACGTTTTGTGCCGGAAAATTGGACTAAAACTTATTTTCAATGGATGGAAAATATTGAAGATTGGTGTATCAGTCGACAATTATGGTGGGGGCATCGCATCCCAGCTTGGTATGATAACCAAAATCGTGTGTATGTTGGGCATAGTGAAAACGATGTGCGTTTTAAATATAATCTTGATGCAAATGTGGTGCTTCATCAAGATGAAGATGTATTAGATACCTGGTTTTCTTCAGCGCTTTGGCCTTTTTCAACGCTGGGCTGGCCTGAAAAAACCGTCGAATTTGAAACATTTTACCCAACATCCGTATTGGTCACAGGCTTTGACATCATTTTTTTCTGGGTCGCACGCATGATCATGATGGGGCTTAAATTCACGAATCAGGTACCATTTAAAGATGTCATTATCACAGGCTTAATTCGTGATGCGGATGGTCATAAAATGTCAAAATCCAAAGGTAATGTGCTTGATCCACTTGATATTATCCACGGCATCACCTTAGATAAACTAATTGAAAAACGCAGCCAGCATTTAATGCTAGGGTCGATGAAACAAACCATCATTGATGCAACACGCGTTGAATTTCCTCAAGGTATTGCAAGCTTTGGTGCTGATGCTTTGCGCTTTACTTTTTGTTCACTTGCCTCAACAGGACGCAACATCCGCTTTGATTTAAATCGTGTACAAGGGTATCGTAATTTTTGTAACAAATTGTGGAATGCTGCACGTTATGTATTACTCAATAGTGATAACGAACAAAAAGATTTAGAAGATGGCGCCTTTCAATACAGTGATACTGATTTATGGATTTTATCACGCTTACAACAAGTTGTGGCTGATGCACACCATCATTTAAACACCTATCGCTTTGATTTATTGGCTAATTTACTTTATGACTTTACCTGGTATGAATACTGTGATTGGTATCTGGAATTATCCAAACCTACTTTAAATGATGTTGAAGCATTAGCGCCCATGAAACGTGGCACCAGACGCACCCTAGTGTATGTATTAGATAAAATACTCAAGCTTTTGCATCCTATTATGCCTTTCATCACTGAGGAAATTTGGCAGCGTTTAGCGACTTTTACCTCGCAAAAAACAGCGAGCTTAATGCTTGCCTCTTTTCCTAAAGTCAACCAAGAATTTATTAATCCAGCGCTAGAAAAAGAAATAAGCTGGCTTAAAGATATGATTCAAGCGCTGCGTACTATGCGCAGTGAAATAGGTATTAATCCTTCTGTGCGCATTCCTTTATATATTCAGCATGCAAGTGTTAAAGAGCAACAGCTAATTGAGCAACACTATAGTGTTTTAACTGCTTTGGGGCGCTTAGAAAGCCTTAAATTTATTACCACCCAATCAAACGATATCTGCGCATCAGTGGTCATAGGCCAATTAGAATTGTTGGTTCCTCTTGCCAATTTAATTGATAAAGAAGCTGAATTAAAACGTTTAGATAAAGAACTTGCCAAGCTTAAAGTTGAGATGACTCGTGCCAATGCTAAATTGCGTAATCCTAATTTTATGGCAAAAGCGCCCGATGATATTATTTTGAAAGAACAGCAAAAGTTACAACAGGCTCAGTTAGCAGAAAATAAACTCTTAGCGCATCAACAAACCATTCTTAAAATATAAAAAGTTTAGCCATTTTTCCATAACCGTTCGCCCTGAGAAGCGTGCACCGCACGCATCTCGAAGGGCTTAAAATGACTTTATCTTTATCTTAAGCTTCTAAGTTCTGACTGGATTATATGGTTAAATCAGTTAAACTAAATATTAATACGTTGATATTAAGAGAGATTGCATGAAACCTGTTCTGCAATTACAGATAACACCACAATTAAGCTTAACGCCACAATTGCAGCAAGCGATACGTTTTTTACAATTATCTACTCTTGACTTAAAAACTGAAATCCAACAAGCCGTAGAAGCAAATCCTATGCTTGAGATTGAAGCTACAGAAGAAGAATTACCCGCCCCAACGCAAGCGTCTTTAGATGAATCCACTGATTTTCAATGGTCAGAAATTTATCATATAACGCCCAAATCAAATGCGACAGATCGTGATATTAATTACGATAATCTTTATTGTACGACGACTAATTTACATGATCATCTTTACTGGCAGCTTAATTTAACGCCTATGAGTGATGTTGATAAAGTCATTGCTTTAGCAATTATCGATGCCATTAATGATCAAGGTTTTCTTACCCAAACCATAGATGAATTGCAAGAAAGCCTTAATAGTACGACGTATCCTATTGATTCAGATGAAATCAATGTGGTGCGCCATCATATTTTAACCCTTGACCCAATTGGGTGTGGTGCTTTGAATTTGGCTGAGTCTTTATGTGTACAGTTATCACACCTACCCGCATCAGCTGATCATACGCTTATTGATTTAACCAAAACCATTATTGCTGAGAATTTTAGTTTATTAGCGCCTATTCATCATCAAAAATTAATCAAACGCTATCAATTAACACAAGAAAAACTTCACCAAATTATGGATCTGCTGCGTCATTTAAATCCAAAACCAGGTGAGCTAATTCAACCAATCAAAGTAGACTATGTGATACCTGATTTAATGGTCAAAAAAATACAAGAACGATGGCGTGTTACATTAAATAATCAAACCCTGCCCATACTTAACATCAATCGCCACTATGCTTCATTAATTAAAAAAGCGCATCATCGCGCCGATAATCAGTTTTTAAAGCAACATTTACAAGAAGCTAAGTGGTTACTTAAAAGTATTCAAAGCCGTCAAGATACTCTTTTGAAAGTTGCTACCTTTATCGTTGAATTTCAGCATGATTTTTTTACATACGGACCTGAAGCGATGAAACCTTTAAAGCTTAGTGATGTGGCGCAAAGGGTGGGGTTACATGAATCAACTGTATCTCGGGTCACCACTCAAAAATACATTCATACGCCACGAGGTTTGATTGAACTTAAATATTTTTTCTCAAGTCACCTATCAACTACACATGGTGGCGAATGCTCATCTACTGCTATCCAGGCCATGCTTAAAAAAATGATTCAAGAAGAAAATCGTGCAAAACCTTTAAGTGATAGTAAAATTGCCTTTTTAATGAGTCATAAAGGTATTACCATTGCTAGGCGAACCATAACTAAATATCGTGAGGCATTGAATATCGCGCCTTCTCATGAACGTAAATCTAGTCGTTATTAAGTTTTAAGGAGAGTATTATGCAAATTAATTTTACCGGCCATCATATCGACGTTACCCCCGCACTCAAAACTTTTACTGAGGAAAAATTCAGTAAATTAGAACGCCACTATGACAGAATTATTTCAATTGATGTGACATTTACCGTTGAAAATCTTGAACAAATCGCTGAAGCCAATATTTTGATAGCTCCTCATGGTGATATACACGCACATGCCACCTCAAAAGATATGTATACCACCATTGATGCTTTGGTCGGCAAACTTGATAAACAATTAATTAAACACAAAGAAAAATTACAAGACCATCACGAGTAAACTTTTAAAGGCCTATTGGTGTTACAACCACTAGGCCCTTATTATTTTTCATCTATATTTTTGATACAATCTTTTTATTTAAACAGGCTGAATTGGCATGATTCGAACCACGGTATCCATTATTAATATGCTTGGTCTACATGCCAGAGCGTCCGCTAAATTTGTGGCCACAGCCGCACGCTTTCAAAGTGCCATTGAAGTTAGCAAAGGCAACCAAACTGTTGATGGTAAAAGCATTATGGGTGTTATGATGCTTGCCGCGCCCAAAGGCTGCGACATAACCTTATCTGTTGACGGCCCAGACGAAAAAGATATGACAAACGCATTAGTCAAGTTAATCAACGAGCGCTTTGGTGAGCCTCAATAATTATTTGCCTTTTAATTGTTTAACTCGTCGAACGCGCCATAAAAAATGCACCGGACCTGAAATAGCGTAAACAATAAATCCGGTAAAAAGTACCACAGATGGGCTTGCCGCAATTGCTACAAAAATAATGACCATTAATAAAAGATATAAAAAAGGCACCTTACCTTTAAAATCAATTTCCTTAAAACTGTAATATTGAATGTTACTCACCATCAAAATAGCTGCAGTAACAGCGATAAAAGCGGTTAATACTGGGATAAAACCGTATTGCAGATGATTTTGATAACAAAGACCCACAAAAGAGCAACCCACGGCCGCCGCGGCCGGACACGCTAATCCTTTAAAATAACGTTTATCGGCAGTTTCGGCTTGTACATTAAAGCGAGCTAAACGCAGCGCCACAGCCGCGGTATAAATAAATGCCACTAACCAACCAATCTTGCCCAAACGCACCAAACTCCAACTGTATAGCAATAAAGCGGGCGCTACGCCAAAAGTGACCATATCAGATAAACTATCATATTGGGCGCCAAATTCTGTTTGGGTATTGGTTAAGCGCGCAATGCGACCATCCAAACCATCGGCTATCATACCGATAAAAATGGCAATCACCGCAACCTCATACTGCATCTTAAAAGAGGCCATAATAGAATAAAATGCCGCAAACAAGCTTGCCGTGGTAAATAAATTAGGTAATAAATAAATTTTAGGATGATGTTCTTTAAGACTCACAAGGTATTCACAGGTAAAAAATAAAACATCCAGAATAATATCATACTTTTTTAACCCGACAACAGCACTCCATAGCGGCTTTGAAGGCACGGATAATTTTATGACTTTTCCAACGGCTTACAATCAGCGCTATCTTTAAATGATATGGACAAAAAAACATGTGCCAAATGGCCTCTGTCCGTAATAAACACAGGACCTTGCGTGGTCGCTTTTTTTATTTTACTTACATCTTGATTAAATTCACGGCTAGAAAATGTTGTAATCGCCATATTTGCCTCAGCTCCATGGTGTAATAACATACAGTATAGGATAAATGTAGTGATGTACCTACTATTTAAAAATAGTGATGGTGCTAATTGTTTTGCTCAATATAAATTAAAAAATAGTTGTCTTTTTTATCTATTCTTTTTATTAATATGTTATGATTATACGCACTTTGTTCTTATCGTGACGTATAGATGTCTGAACTAAAGCCTAAAAAAATCATCATTGAAGGCATTAATCCGCAGGGTCAATTGTTTCGCCCTAGTGACTGGGCAGAACGTATGAGTGGCTCTTTGGCAAGTTTTAAAAACAATCGTATGGTGTACTCACCCCTTTTACAGCCAACTACCCGCCAAGACGGTGCGCGGTGTGTGCTACTTGATGCGTCTTTAAAAGAAAGCAGCCCTGAAATTTATGAGGCTATTTTAAATTTTGCCAGAGCCAATCATTTAAGTATTTGTGGGGAAGACCTTACTTAAATAAGATAGCTTATATCTTTTTGAACTAGATATTATTTGTGCGAAGTTATCATTTTATTGTTTATTTCTACGCTTAAGTTCCGCGATCCCATATCACAGCAAATATCATTATCTTGAAATGGTTTTATTATTGCACATAATTTTATTGGTTGATTCTGGTTGGATATAGGTTAAAAATTCTGCAACTTGGTTTGGCAGATGCATCTCTTTAGCTTCTTTTTTTAGATAGCGCTGAATGATTCGACCTAATCGACCCTCACAAAGCACAGGTTGATGCTGTTCTAAATTAAGTTTTTTTTGATGTTTGAGTGTGTCGATTAAAGCAAGTGCTGCGAGTATTTTATGGTTTTTGTCAAAGCGCCCCCGGCCATTTGCTTCTTTCAAACGGGTCTCAATATATTGTTTAAGCTGGGTAATTAGCCTATCAAATCGGGGTAAAGCCGTTGAATCAGGCGTTTTTATTTGAGCCAAGTTTTTTTTAAATGCACCAGTCGTTGAATTTAGGCTTAAGCTTTCACGACATTTAATCAATGCTGGTATTTTTTGAGCAGCTGAATCCGGCGAAGAAACAATAAGCTGATGCGTGATGTATTGCGCTACACTGCCGACAAAAGGTGGTTCATTTATCCCAGTTCTTATCCACTGAATCTTTTCACCTAGGCGAGGAAAGTCATTTTCTTGGAGTAGCTCATTGATTCTCTCTAAGGATTTAGCATCGGGGGCATCGGTATGCAACGTTTGTTCAAGATATATTTGTAGCTCCATAACATTCGCGACTTGCATTAAATGTTGACCATTATTGAGCAAAAATGTTTGCATAAATTTAAATATGTCTTTGGTAGAGGCATTTTCTGCAAGGTTCTTATTATTTGGAGCAATATTAGCGCAAATAGCAAGAAGTGATTGTCTTAAATGGCTGATGCTCTTATGTTGATGGTTTTGCTCTAATACTTTGATTGCCTCTAAAAATTCATTGTGGGCGCCTTGAATGCCTAATTGAATTTTTTCTCTAAACTGTACATGAAAGTCTCTTAACGCCATCACTATTTCCATCGACGGAATCATACCTGGATAATCACGCCAAAGTTTGGAAGGCGCCCGGATGCCCGCTACAGAAGTGCGATTAAAAAAATCTAGCACAGGATAAGTTTTATTTTCTAACTGCCCACCTAATATGGCTGGTGCACTTAATAAATCATTGAATGCATGACCAAAATCAATGCGTGCTACTTGTTTTGTTTGACTCTGAGTGACAACCATCATGTTACCTGGATTAACATCATGGTCACCTATTATAGCTGAGAGAACGAGCGCTTCGGCCAAGCTTTTTTTTAAAGGCATGATCTGTGTTTGATTTAAATCAACTTCATGGGCTAAAGATTGCGCATTTTTTTGGCTGACGAAAGTCGCATGACGCACAGAACTGGGAAAAGGCTTATCAAGTTCTTGTATAACGAACTCATCAAGTGTGCTTATGTGCGTTCCTTGTAGATACTTAGAGGCTACCGCCAAATGGCCTTGAGCTTTATCATAAACCAAAGAGACTTCAGGCACGAGCGTGTTACCAAGTAATGACTGCGCTACACAAGAAGCGATCACTTCACCAAAATTTTCACTATCAACATCATGGGCTTTTAGGCGTCGAATTAAACTTGGATTGGCTAAAATTGAGGGCTTAAACTGATAAAGTTGTCCCTTTATATCAGATACGCACACACTCCCGGTTTGTCCGCCAGTTGTTTTTTGCTCTTTAAAATTAAAATCTTCTTTAAATAACATACTTTGATTAATTAGAATATTTTAATTTAAAAATAGCACAAAAAAATAACTTTTTGATTATTTTTTATTAATAAAGACATCTCATGATTTATTAAAGATAATCGTTTTTATACTTGTGGTTTTTAATAGAAAAGGATATTATGCGTTACTTTTCGGGGCGTAGCGCAGCCTGGTAGCGCACTAGCATGGGGTGCTAGGGGTCGAAGGTTCGAATCCTTCCGTCCCGACCAATTGAAACGTTCAACTCGGTGTCAATCTATAACACACAAAATTAAGGAACAATATGCGTTTGTTATTGGCCATTTTTTTACCATTTTCTGTTTTTTTCACCATTAAACGCCCTGTTGCTGGGTTTGTGTGTTTAATATTGCAAATTACCATTATCGGTTGGTTACCTGCTACAATCTGGGCTGTATACGCTTTATCCCAATATAATACCGATAAAAAAATTAGTAGCTACCACAAACGTTTTCGCTGAGAAATTTACATTATTCACGCTTCATTTTTAAAATGTCCTGGCACTCGCTACGTTATCTTAAAACCTACGTGTCATCCTGTTTTCCTATTTCACACCTCTGCGCTTCGAAATAACGTGCTGGAGCGTTACTTTTTTACAAAAAATCGATATAATAATATTCACTTTTTTTATTAAAAAATCAAGGTGGTTATCATATGTCATCAACGATCATTGATAATGCTGGGGGTGGTCATTGCGGCTATTACGCTTTTGCCATTGGTTTGATAAACATTGCTCAAAGTAAATATCGCATATCTTCTTCAGATATTATGTTAGAAAATTGGTTAGATGCTGGCTTGCTAACCGAAGACATGCTTCAAATCATGCTGAAAATTGATTTAAATCAACTCAAACGTGCCCCTGCACACTATAAAAAGCAAGAATTAACAGCTTTGCAACAAACGCTACGTCATACACTAGCTAAAGAATATCTCGGAGAATTAACCGAAAAAGTACATCATGAATTAGGTCAATTTAATGAAGATTTGTCGTTGGTAGAAGGCACGGCTCTAGGCATGCAGTTGCACAAGCTGTTAAATACACTTTTAGCTAAAAAGCGTATTTCTACCAAATATAATCTACTAGCTAATTCTCCAGCAATTATCAATGCACTCAAACACTTAGCTCAACATATTGAACACCAATCTCAAGATTGCGCCACACTTGATGAAAAAAATAAACTGACCACCCGCTTATTAAAAGAATGGCTTTATAAGGAGGTAATTGATAATCAAGGTAAATTATTAAAAGACGGATTAAAATCATTAGAAGACCATGCCTGGGCAACCCATAGTGATTTGCGCTGTTTGGCTGAATGCTTTCAGGTTAATTTAATGGTCAAAGGAAAACAAAATGGCGAGACTTTACCTAACAGACCCACCATTACCCTAGGCAATCAAAACAATATCCATTGGGTAACGCACATCCCATCCTCTAAAAGCTTGCGCAATAAATTTATTTTTTCCAAACGCCATGCCATTCAATCGCCACCAAAAATTCATCAAACGGATGTTATGGATGAATATATCGCACAAATTACCCGCCCGGGATTTTTTAAAAGCGTGGCACATGCCCCTAAAATTGATATCAGATTTATTGATAGCGCCGAACATTTAGACAATGAAAGTGATGAGGATTTTGCTAAACGCTTGCAAGAAGCTGAATGCCGTGCGGCAGGTTATAAAGTTTAAAACCTGCCGATGTTATTTGCCTATAAAGTCTCATGCGTTTTTTGGATAAGGTAAGATCACCACCTGAGTGCCGCGGGTGATAAATTCTTCATTCAACCATTTAGCGGCACTTGGCCATACTCGCACACATCCATGGCTGGTGTTGGCATAAGGCACCTCAAAGGCGGCGTGAATGGTATAGCCTTGGTAAAAATACATACAATAAGGCATTTTTCCCCCCCCTGTTGTTTCAACCGGGAACTCACCTGAACGGCATTCAGCGCCTCTTTTTTTATAAACGCGAAACGTTCCGACCACTGTGCGACAAGGTTGCCCAACATCTTCACAAAAACCCTGCCCACCTGAAGCACCACCAGTCATCACGCGCATGCCTGTTTCATCGTACGCGGCCCACGCATAAGCAACAGGCGCGAATACAAATTGTTTTTTACCCGTAGCCGGAATGGTTTTGGGGAAGTAATTTTGTCCTCGTTTATCTTTAAGATAATGAATGGTGTGATGAGCATACCCTTGATCATCTATGACCACGGTCGACTCATCAGCATTCATACAGCCTGCTAATAAGCTTAAATATATTAAACTTAAGCTTAACCACTTGTTCATACAACTCTCCACCCGACAGATTTATACTTCAAGCCGTCGATATTTAATACGATGCGGATGCGCGGCGTCCTCTCCCAAACGTTTTTTTCTATCCGCTTCATAATCACTGTAATTACCTTCGAAAAAAATCACGCTTGAGTCGCCTTCAAACGCCATGATATGCGTACATATACGGTCTAGAAACCAGCGATCATGGGAAATAACAATGGCACAACCTGGAAAGCTTGTAATCGCTTGTTCAAGTGAGCGTAATGTTTCAACATCTAAATCGTTACTTGGCTCATCTAATAATAAAACATTGCCACCGCTTTTAAGCAGCTTGGCCAAATGGACACGATTGCGCTCACCCCCTGATAATTCATTTAAACGTTTTTGCTGGTCAGCTCCCTTAAAATTAAAGCGACTCACATAAGCGCGTGAGGGCATTTGAAATGAACCGACTTGCATCAAGTCATGATTATCAGAAATTTCTTGCCACACAGTTTTGGTGTTATCAAGATGGTCACGAAATTGGTCAACATAAGCTAACTTCACCGTTTCACCGACATTAATTTCACCTTTATCAGGGGTAATATCACCGGTTATCATTTTTAAAAACGTTGATTTTCCCGCGCCATTCGGGCCAATGATGCCTAAAATACCGCCTTTTGGTAGGCTAAAGTTTAAATCGTCGATTAATAAGCGCTCACCAAAACTTTTGGTTAAGCCATGCGCTTCAATCACGATATCGCCCAAACGTTCGCCAGGTGGGATATAAAGCTCGTTGGTTTCGTTACGTTTTTGAAATTCTTTGGAATTCATTTCTTCAAAACGCGCTAGTCGTGCCTTGTTTTTAGCATGTCGGCCTTTGGGGGCTGTTTTTACCCATTCAAGTTCAGCTTTAATCGCTCGCTCATGTGCTTGCTGTTGTCGGTCTTCTTGAGCTAAACGTGCTTCTTTTTGTGTAAGCCAAGCAGTGTAATTACCTTTATAAGGAATGCCCTTGCCTCTATCTAATTCTAAAATCCATTCAGCCGCATTATCGAGAAAATATCTATCATGGGTGATGGCCACCACAGTGCCTGGAAATTCTTCTAAAAAACGTTCAAGCCAGGCCACACTTTCAGCATCTAAATGGTTGGTTGGCTCATCTAACAACAACATATCAGGATTGGATAATAACAAACGACAAAGGGCAACACGACGACGCTCACCCCCTGAAAGTGAATCCACTGAACTATCCCAATCAGGTAATCTTAAAGCATCGGCCGCAATATTAAGCTTGCGCTCGATATCCCAGCCACCATTGGCTTCAATAGCATTTTGCAATTCACCTTGCTGCTCTAGAAGCTTATTCATCTCGTCATCACTCATAGGCTCACAAAAGCGCATGCTAATCTCATCAAATTGCGCAAGTTGTGCTTTGATGTCAGCAATACCCTCTTCAACCACCTCACGCACACTACTATTGGTTTTTAATTGTGGCTCTTGCGCTAAATAGCCAATTTTAATACCCGCTTTAGCGCGTGCCTCGCCGGTAAATTGGGTATCTACCCCGGCCATGATTTTAAGTAGCGTTGATTTACCTGAGCCATTTAAGCCTAATACCCCAATTTTTGCACCGGGCAAAAAACTTAATGAAATGTTGTCCAATAACACGCGTTGATTCTCAACAGCTTTGCTCACACGATTCATCGTAAATATATATTGCCCTGACATCGATACCTCTTAATTTAGTGAATTTAGTGGTTTTTTAAGACCAATTTAAAATGACTTTACCAGACTGGCCTGAGGCCATAACTTGAAAAGCGTGCTCAAAATCTGTAATAGAAAATTCATGAGTCAGTACAGGCTCAATAGATAAACCACTTTGCAACATAGCTATCATTTTATACCAGGTCTCAAACATCTCTCGACCATAAATACCCTTAAGCGTAAGCCCTTTAAAAATGACTTGATTCCAATCAATAAGGGTTTTTTTAGGAGGAATACCTAGAATCGCTACATGCCCACCATGATTCATCCATGTAAGCATGTTATTGAATGCTTCTGGGTGTCCTGACATTTCAAGGCCAACATCAAAACCTTCGGTCATGCCCAAATCACGCATCACTACCTCGACAGATTGATGTTGAATATTAACCGCATGCGTGGCACCCATTTTACGCGCTAAATCCAGGCGATAATCATTCACATCGGTAATCACCACAAAACGTGCTCCGATGTGACGTGCGATGGCTACAGCCATTATCCCAATTGGGCCGGCCCCAGTGATTAGAACATCTTCACCGACCATATCAAACGCTAACGCACAATGGCAGGCATTACCTAACGGGTCTAGGACTGCAGCTTGCTGCCCTGTAATATTATCCGGTAAAGCCAAAATATTGCTGGCAGGTATGGCTAAAAATTCACCAAAACATCCGGGTCGATTGACCCCAACACCTTGAGTGTTACGACACAAATGGCGCCGACCTGCACGACAATTGCGGCAATGGCCACAGGTTAAATGGCCTTCACCTGAGACGCGCTGATGCTTTTTAAAACCCTTAACTTCTGAACCAAGCTCGACAATTTCGCCATAAAATTCATGGCCTATGGTCATGGGTACAGGAATGGTGGCTTGCGCCCACTCATCCCAATTATAAATATGAATATCCGTACCACAAATCGCCGTTTGATGAATTTTAACCAACACATCATTGACGCCATAAGTTGGCACTTCTACTTCTTCTAACCAAATACCCGGTTGGGCTTTGGTTTTTACTAGTGCTTTCATACTATCCTCGATAATTTAAAAGATGCTAAATAACGTTTAATGCTTTACCAACTTTTGCGAAGGCTTCTAAGGCTTGGTCAAGCTGCGCTTTGGTCAAAGCTGCTGACATTTGGGTGCGAATACGTGCTTGATTTTTAGGCACAACTGGATAGGAAAAACCAATGACATAAATACCTTCTTTAAGCAATGCATCGGCCATTTGCGTGGCCAATCGTGCATCATATAACATCACTGGAATGATTGGGTGCTCACCTGGTAATAAATCAAAACCAAGTTTGGTTAGGCCTGCTCTGAAATAGTGTGTGTTATCCGCTAAATTTTTACGCAGCCTCGCATCTTGAATGATTCTATCTAATACATTAAGCGAGGTATGCGCGATAACAGGTGCTAATGTATTAGAAAACAGATAAGGCCTTGAGCGTTGCCTTAACCACTCAACAATGGTTTTATTCGCAGAGGTAAAGCCACCTGAGGCACCCCCTAGTGCTTTACCTAATGTGCCAGTGATAATATCAATGCGCTCTAGGACACCACAATGCTCAGGTGTTCCACGACCATTGGCACCTAAAAAACCCAAAGCATGTGAATCATCCACCATTACTAACGCATCATATTTATCAGCCAAATCGCAAATGGCAGTTAAATTCGCGATGGTGCCATCCATAGAAAATACCCCATCGGTGGCAATTAAACGAAAGCGGGCTGAGTGGCTGGCAATTAGTTGCGCTTCTAAAGCCGCCATATCATTATTGGCATAACGAAAACGCTTGGCTTTGGACAAGCGAATGCCATCGATAATACTGGCATGATTGAGGGCATCACTGATAATCGCATCTTCTTCGTTGAGTAGCGTTTCAAATAAACCGCCGTTGGCATCAAAACAAGAAGAATATAAGATGGTATCTTCTTTGGCTAAAAATTGACTTAATTTTTGCTCAAGCTTTGTATGTGGCGTTTGGGTACCGCAAATAAAACGTACCGAGGCCATGCCGTAGCCATATTGCGTCAAGCCCTGTTTGGCCACTTCCACAACTTCGGAGTCATTGGCAAGCCCTAGATAATTATTAGCACATAAATTAATCACCTCATGCGTTTGCAATGAGATAGTTTCTTGTTGCGGACTTTGAATCACCCGCTCATTTTTATAAAGTCCTTCTTGTCGCAATTGAGTGATTTCTGACTGCAAATAATCATCAAATTGTTTGTTCACTTCGCTCTCCAGAGTAATTTTGTGCAGCATTATAGCAAAATCACTTGACTCACACTATCTAGACATCAAGTGACTTAAAATAAATCAAGTTCTTGCCAAAATGACACCAACGTTTTACTCTATACCACATTTTGCATGGAAACTGTGTAATGATAAAAAACGACGCCTGCACCAATATGATAAAACAACAGTTAAGAACGGGCGATGTGCTTGATGAGCGTATTTTGACGTTGTTCGCCACAATTTCTCGTGAACAGTTTGTGCCTAAAGAAATGCGTGAATTTGCTTATTCTGATATGCACATACCACTTGCTTATCAACAATGTATGCTCACCCCACTTGAGGAAGGCCGTATTTTACAAGCATTGCAATTAAATGGCACTGAAACTGTGCTTGAAATTGGTACAGGCACAGGTTTTATGACCGCACTACTTAGTCATTTAGCCGCGCGTGTGATTAGCATTGACTATCACGCAGAATTTACACAACAAGCGCGTGTAAATCTTGATGCACTTGACCGTCATAATGTAGAGCTTATCACCGCTGATGGTTATGAAGGTTATTTAGAACGTGCGCCTTTTGATGTGGTGATTATGACTGGTGCCATACCCACTATCACCGAAACCCATCAGTTACAACTTTTACCTTTTGGTAAATTATTTGCCATCGTGGGTCGCGCTCCAGTCATGCAAGGGATTTTATATAGTGTCGATGATAACAATAACTGGACCCAACGTTTGGTTTTTGATACCTGTGTACCATCGCTTATTAATCGACTACCTACCAAACAGTTTGTGTTCTAAGGTTATACTTGTTATGAAAAAATGGTCGCTGTGCTGTACTTTAATTTTAGGGTGCAACCTGGTTCAAGCTGCAGATTTACTTGATGTTTATCGTCAGGCATTAGAGCATGACCCTACCTTTAAAGCCGCATTTAGTACCTATATGAGCACGGCTGAAGCCATCCCTCAAGCGCGTTCTGCCTTGTACCCTCAGGTAAATGTTGCCGCACAAACTGGTCGAATTGTGCAAAATGTTACTGCATCGGGTTTTGGCGTTGATCAGACTTATGGCAGTAACACCTGGCAAATCAGTGCTTCTCAAGCATTATTTAACTACCAAGCATGGGCGCTTATCAAACAAGCTAAAGCCACTGTAAAAGCGGCACAAGCAACTTTCAATGGGGCCGCACAAGAGCTTATTTTGCGTACCGCACGTGCTTACTTTGATGTGCTATTAGCCAAAGATACGCTTAACTTTGCTCAGGCTAAAAAGCGGGCAAACAAACGGCAACTAGACCAAGCCCAAGCTCGTTTTAAAGTAGGGCTAGATGCCATCACCTCTGTGTATGAAGCGCAATCAGCGTATGACCAATCTGTCGCTGAGGTTATTGGGGCGCAAAACAATCAAACCAATCAAAATCAAAATTTACGCAAACTTACCAATCATGTATATGCCGAGCTCGCCCCGCTTCGCAATAGCCGGATTCCTCTGATTAGACCCGAACCCAACAATGTCGATGAATGGATTGATACCGCGCTTAAACAAAATTATCAATTTTATGCAGCGAAATACAATCTACAAGCTGCTCGTGACAATATTAAAGTACAATCTACCAGCGGTTGGCCAACCCTTGCGTTACAAGGTACCGGCACTCAAACCCATAACCA
>PKDH01000066.1 GCA_002863045.1 Legionella sp. | reverse complement strand
GCTTAAATTGTGCCTGGCGTTGGGCGATGTCATCAGGAGAATGATTGCTGTACGTACGTGCTATGGCTTGCTGCTTCATCATTTGAAATACATCAGGCGTAATCACGCGTGTCCAGTTTTTTTCTAAATAATCAGACTTGCCAAGTGCTTTGACAAAATCCTGATAATGTGTCGAATTTTTTAATGCTTTATTAAAATCTTTTAACTGAACGTCGCTAGGTTTTGCCTTAAATTCGGCCGCAGCTAGAAGATGATAACCTGGCTTTTGGCTACTTCTTAAATCTGCTGTACGGTCATGCTGCTTTTTAATAGATTCTAAACGCTCAGCTACTTTGTCAACGTCTGCTTCTGACAAAAATGATTTAAGTGCTTCTTCATCAATATCGTTAGCTGCTTGCAGCTCCTGGTTTATGTGCTTAATTTGGTCGTTTGATAGGTTAGCCGATGGTAATTGGCTTAACGCTTGCGCCAAGGCATAATTTTGAATGCGTGATAAACGCATCAATCGTTGATTTTCATTAACAAGTGATGGTAGTGCTTGAGTTTCAAGCTGGGGTTCTTGAAGTATCTGCTTTATTTCTGGCAAAGTGCGCGCTTGTACGAGCGCTTGTAATTGCGTATCAGTGACTTCTTTAGGCAGGTAACTTTGCAACACTTGCTGTAATGCCGGGCGAGCATCGCCCCATAAGGTATCTTGCTCGATGCGTTTTTGCAAAAAATGAGTCCGAGCAAAGTGTTTGAAGTGAGCAAGGGTTTTGCTATCAAGAGCAACTTTGCTGTTATCAATGCCTAAAATTGTTTGTGCCGCTTCAGGCGACTTGGCAGTTAAAAATCGTTGACGCTGTTTTTCAGGTAATAGGGCCACGGCTTGGAGCGTTAAGCGGTAAAGCACAGGCTTATCAAGCGCCTCGTCTTCATTTTCCTGATTAATAAGCCCAACAATCTCCTGGAAGCTTTTATTTCCATACTGCGCTCGCGCTGTCTTTTCGGTTTGCAAAAGTGTGGCATACAGCGCATCTGCAGATTCAGGTAAATAGTGTGCTTTATCATCTGGATAATCAGGGAAGAATGTGTGAAAGGGTAGGTTATGTTCAGCTAAATCATCAAGTTCAGAGTTACTCATAGAAACTAATTGATGGGCGATAATTTGCCTGAGCGCCTGGGTTTGAAACGCTTGCTGGCCAAAGCGCGAGTTGAACATCTCGCGGGCAATATCGTTATCAGGGCCTAATATCTCAGCTGCATCAAGGTTTAAAGCAAGGGCGGCGTGTTGAAGGGGCACGGCATTGGTGCGAAGAAGCATACCGGCTAGTGCAATCAATCGCTTACACAGCGCTTCATCAATCAGGCCATCTGGTAATTCTAACCCAAGTTCTTTTAATTTTTGCTGCATGGCGCGCGGATGGCCAACTTTCATGGTTTCAAGCTGCTGCCAAAGCTTGGTAGGAGCGGGTGTATCAAATGCGCCATCAGCTACATACGCCAATAAAGCGCGTTGTTGCCAATCTTGTTTGTTATCTTCGATGATTCGAATGGCGTCGTTGTTTAGCTGCCCTTTTAGTGCGAGCTGGCGTTTCTCATCTTTGGAAAGCTGGCGTATTTGCGCATCGAGGTAATTTTCTTTTAAAGAATTTTCCAATTGGCTTTTTAATAGTGGCGAATAACTTTTTTCATGTAAATTTTCATAATCTTGGATAATCTGATCATCTGTTTTCTTTCCTGAATAATTATTTTTTAGCGCTAGTATTTCTTCTAAAAGTTGATTATCTAGTTGATCAGTTTGGCCTTCTGGAAGCAAATTATAAGCCTGGTATAAATCCTCTTTTGTGTCTAATTTACTCATTAATTCTTTTTCTTTGTCAGGAGCAAGCTGTAAAAAAGCATGAAATGCGCGTGCTTCAAGCGCTGATTTTTTAATTTGGTCTTTATCATCACCAGGGAAATTATCAGAATCTACATCAATAAATGCCTGCCAAAAGGACGTGTGCGATTCAATTGCTTGTTTAATTGCCTCTGCTGATACGTCTTCTTCTTCTTGGTTAAAAGCTTGTAAAAGCCTATCTAAGGCAGCTTGAGCGTTATCTTGTTGTAGTAAAGCGGCATCTTGTAAGGCAGCTAGTAACGTATCGTGTTTGGCCATGATAAATCCTATTGTTTTATATTTAATTAGTTTAGCCAATAAAGCTTAAGTCAACCTTAACTTTGTGAGGTTTGTAAATCTTTTTGGCGGGCTGAGGCGTGGCGCGCTTGCTTTTCGATGTCAATATAGCGGTCAGTGATGGCACTTGAACTATGGCCGGCATCATCACGCACATGCTCACGCGGCCTGACTTTCACATCTTCTGAAATACCGGTATGGCGCAACCAATGCACGGTAGCGGCTTTAAGATTATCAGCTTCCTCGGTTTCATGGTCACGGCGCAGATTTTCTGCGGCCACATCAAAGCAGTGCTGCACCAAGCGGCGAATGGGCGCGGTATCACTCATCGGCCCATGGCCGCGTTGCTTGGGCAGCAGCGGTTGGTTATCAGCAGGGGAGGGCAGGTGAGTCAAATTTAAAAATCGACGCCAACGGCTTAAGCTTTTAAGCATGGCATCACTTACCGCGACTTGACGCTCTTTGTTGCCTTTGCCAACGGTGGTAAACCACCAAGCCTCATTGCTGTCTTTGGCAAAATCATTCATTGTTGGTACCCAACGTTCGCTTGCGGCAAGCTCGGAGATACGCAAATACATATTTAATAAAAGCGCGATGATAAAACGAGTACGCTCATGTTTTTCAGGGTGCTCACCCGCCAATAGGTCTGCGGCATGCAACACTGCTTGTAATTGCTTTGAGCTTAAGCGGCGCACCGGCGCACTTAATTGACGCTTGCGTACAAATTTACTTTTTTGACGAATTAAAGCCACCGGGTTAGAAAACACATACTCTTCAGCAATTAAAAAATTAAAATACGTGCTTAATATGGCAAAAATTTCTTGAATCGCTCCCTGTGATAGTGAAAATTGCTCCAGTGAGGGTTCATTGCCTAAACTGCGGCTGGTTTTGCTGATGCTCACCACAAAGGGGCGCCAATTGGTATTGGGCGTGCGCGTGCCATGCTGCTCAACAAAGCGTGGTACTTTTTTCAAACCAAGCCAGGTTTGCGGCGGCGCTTGGCAAAAACGCACAAATTGCTCGATGTCATCACGTTTTAATTCGGTAACCGTGGCGTGTTTTATAAGCCAGGTCCATTGCAATAATCGTTCAACTTCACGACGATAGCTGTTAAAAGTACCCAGGCTACCGGTATAACATTTCAAAAAATTAAGGGTATGGGTAAAATCTTTTAAAAAGCGTGCCTCAGGCAACACCGCATTATCAGCATTTTTGTGCAAATGATTTAAGCTATCAAACAATGGCACGGGTGATTTCATGAGCGTAATTAATGGGTAATCATACGATGAAACGATGGTAGCATCGTTTTAATTAAGCCGGTAGAGTCGATTTTATAACATTTCACCCAAAATTAAGAAAAAAAACTCAAGCAATGCTTGACCATTAAATAGGTTGCAGGTATTATTTTCGCTCTGTCCTAGGACGGGTTATTCGGGGTATAGCGCAGTCTGGTAGCGCGCCTGCTTTGGGAGCAGGATGTCGGGGGTTCGAATCCCTCTACCCCGACCAAATTTGCGCCCGTAGCTCATCTGGATAGAGCATCGGCCTTCTAAGCCGAGGGTAGCAGGTTCGAATCCTGCCGGGCGTGCCAGCCTAAGCAGTGTTTCAAACTTGATTTAATGTTAAAAGGTTATGGTGAGCGTAGCTCAGTTGGTAGAGCCCCGGGTTGTGATCCCGGTCGTCGTGGGTTCGAGTCCCATCGTTCACCCCATGCTAAAGATTTTTCATGAGTCTTTACAAAACGAAAGTACTGTTTATAATTCCCTCCTGCCTGCGAAAGTGGCGGAACTGGTAGACGCGCTGGATTTAGGTTCCAGTGGGGTAACCCGTGAGAGTTCGAGTCTCTCCTTTCGCACCATTATTTTTACATTACCAGAGGTGGCTAGATGCAAGTTTCGGTTGAGACCAGTCAAGGCTTAGAGCGCAAAGTACACGTTTCCGTGCCAAGCAATAAAATAGAAGAAGAAGTTAACTCACGCCTATTAACGCTTTCTCGTAAAGCCAAAGTTGCCGGTTTTCGTCCAGGCAAAGTTCCCATGAACATTATTCGTAAACGTTTCTCAAATGGTGTTCGCGAAGAAGTCGCACGTGATTTGGTGCAATCTAGTCTTTATGAAGCACTTACCGACCATAACTTAACGCCTGCAGGTGCACCTTCTATTGAACCCAAACAATTAGCAGCAGGTGAAGACTTTACCTATACTGCTATTTTCGAAATATTCCCAGAAATAAACATCAAAGAAATCGAGCAAGCTGAGATTGAAAAAGTCACAGCCAATGTTAGTGATGCTGATGTTGACACCATGATAAGCAAACTACAGGAACAACATAAAACCTGGCAAAAAGTTGAGCGTCGACCCCAATCGGGCGATAAAGTTATCTTAGACTACAAAGGTTTTATCGATAATGAGGCTTTTGCCGGTGGTGAAAATCAACAGCAAGAACTTGTTTTAGGCTCTAATTCATTTATTCCAGGCTTTGAAGAAGCTTTGATAGATAAGCCCCTGCATGAATCATTTGACATTCAAGTAACTTTTCCTAGTGATTACAACCAAGCAGAACTTGCTGGCAAACAGGCAACGTTTACCATTACCCTTCATGAGGTACAAACAGGTGAGACGCCTGAATTAAATGATGACTTTGCACAAAAATTTAATATCAAAGACGGTGGTATCACTGCTTTGAAAAAAGACATCAAAGATAATATGGTACGTGAATTAGCGCGCCGTGTGAGTGCGATGAATCGTGACAATGTTTTTGATGCCTTGATGCAAGCCAATCCCTTTGATTTGCCCAAAGCGTTAGTTGATAAAGAAATTGAACATCTCAATCATGAAATGTATCACCGTATTTTTGGTACTGAACACAAAGATGATGAGCAGATTCCAGAATTACCGCGTGAGCTTTTTATCAAACAAGCTGAACGACGTGTGCACTTAGGTTTATTATTTGCCGAATATGTCAAAGCTCATGAAATTAAGCCTGATGAAGCACGGGTTAATCAAACCATCGAGACTTTAGCTCAAGCTTATGAAAATCCAGAAGAATTAAAACAATGGTATCAAGGTAACAAAGAGCGTTTAGCCGATGTTGAGTCACTGGTTATGGAAGAAATGGTTGCCGAGAAAGCAGCAGAATCAGCCAATGTCGTGTTGGTCGAAAAAACCTACGATGACATCATGAATTCTAGAAATGAGGACAATGCTTAATGTTAGATTCAATGAACCCCATTAAAAACGCGAGCCACCTTGTACCTATGGTCATCGAGCAAACCTCACGTGGGGAGCGTTCTTATGATATTTATTCACGTCTTTTAAAAGAACGTATCATTTTTTTATTAGGGGAAGTAGAAGACCATATGGCCAATTTGGTCGTTGCGCAACTTTTATTTTTAGAGTCAGAAAATCCGGATAAAGATATTTCGTTATACATCAATTCTCCAGGAGGTGTGGTAACGGCGGGTATGGCGATTTATGACACCATGCAGTTTATCAAACCTGATGTGAGTACGCTTTGTATTGGGCAAGCAGCAAGTGCTGCCGCACTTTTACTATGTGCCGGCGCACCTGAAAAACGATTTTGTTTGCCTAATGCGCGGGTGATGATTCACCAGCCACTTGGCGGTTATCGTGGTCAGGCAACTGATATTGAAATTCATGCGCGTGAAACACTAGCTGTTCGTGAGCGTCTCAATCAAATTATGGCCAAACACTGTGCTAAAACACCCGAACAAATCATGCTGGATACTGAGCGTGATAATTTTATGAGTGCATCTAAAGCGCAAGAATACGGCTTAATTGATAAAGTTCTGGATAGCAGAACTGATTCTTAAAGAAGTATATGATTAACGAGCTATCTATTTTCTGCTATGATGTAATGTTATTAAGAAGCATTGTCTAAAAGATTAAAATTTAGCTAAGTTTTATATACCACTAGGCTTGTGTATTTTTTTGTTTAAGAAAGCAGTAAAAAGGGGTGTGCGATGAGTAAATCAGGTAAAAGCGATAAAGATAAGGTTTTGTATTGCTCATTTTGTGGTAAAAGCCAGCATGAAGTGAAAAAGTTAATTGCAGGGCCTTCGGTTTTTGTATGCGATGAGTGTGTTGATCTATGTAATGACATTATTCGTGAGGAAAGCCAAGAACCAGGTGTGACGCCACCAACCCATTTGCCCACCCCTCAAGAAATTTCAGCCTTTTTAGATGAATATGTTATTGGCCAGCCGCATGCCAAAAAAGTACTATCTGTGGCGGTATATAATCATTACAAGCGTCTTTATAACAAAACAGATGATGGTGTTGAGTTAAGTAAAAGTAATATTTTACTCATAGGCCCGACCGGTAGTGGTAAAACGCTGCTTGCGCAAACACTTGCCCGTCTTTTAAATGTGCCATTTACCATGGCAGATGCCACGACTTTAACTGAAGCGGGTTATGTTGGTGAGGATGTTGAAAACATCATCCAAAAGCTTTTGCAAAAATGCGATTATGATGTTGAAAAAGCGCAGCAAGGCATTGTTTATATTGATGAGATTGATAAAATATCACGCAAATCAGATAATCCATCCATTACCCGTGATGTGTCTGGTGAAGGCGTACAACAAGCATTATTGAAATTAATTGAAGGTACCATTGCCTCGGTTCCTCCACAAGGCGGGCGCAAGCATCCTCAACAAGAATTTTTACAAGTTGACACATCCAACATTCTTTTTATTTGTGGTGGCGCCTTTGCCGGCCTTGAAAAAGTCATCAAAGCACGCAGTGATAATTCAGGGATTGGTTTTTCCGCTCAGCTTAAAAAGAAAGATGATGCCACACAAACCAGGTTAATTCTTGATGCACTTGAATCAGAAGATCTCGTCAAATTTGGTTTGATTCCAGAGTTTGTAGGGCGGTTGCCGGTGGTAACCACGTTAACGGAATTAGATGAAGCGGCTCTAGTCGATATTTTAACGCGACCCAAAAATGCTTTGACCAAACAATTTAGCGCGCTATTTAAAATGGAAAATGTTGAGCTAGAATTCAAAGAAGAAGCATTATCTGAAATTGCTAAAAAAGCGTTGGCCCGTAAAATTGGCGCCAGGGGCTTGCGAGCTATTTTAGAAACTATTTTACTTGATACCATGTATGACTTACCGTCTTTAGATCATGTAAGCAAAGTTGTTATTGATGAAAATGTGATTAAAAATATTAGTAAGCCGTTATTAGTTTTTGACACAAATCAACAAACTGCCGTAGGTGAAGATTAAATTAAACCAAAACAAATGGGTCATTTTAGTCAAATTATTGAAAATCAAAGTCAATTAGTTTAGCTTTATTCATCAGTTAGGTAGCCCGAAGTCAAACTTCGGGCTTTATTCTTTAAGTTTAGACACATCGAATAGGGATGCATCGATTGTTTTTAAGGATTCCATTATGTCTACTAGTGACACTGAATTAACGCTCAAACTTACTGAGACAACAGAGCATATATTACCCGTTCTACCACTGCGTGATGTGGTTGTTTACCCGCATATGGTGATACCGTTATTTGTGGGCCGTGATAAATCAATCAAAGCTTTAGAAGCTGCAATGGTTGATAACAAACAGATTTTTCTCGTTTCTCAAAAAAAATCGGCCAATGATGACCCCGGTGCCGATGATGTGTATACCGTAGGCGCGCTTTCCAGTGTATTGCAATTACTTAAATTACCAGATGGTACTGTCAAAGTATTAGTAGAAGGTGAAAAACGTGGACAAGTTCAGCATTATAATGATGAAAAGGGTTTTCTCGAAGCTCAAATAACCCTAATAGATGAAGTCAATGACGCGTTAAAGCCTCAAGAAATTGAAATTTTGATGCGGTCTTTGATGTCACAGTTTGAGCAATATATCAAGCTGAATAAAAAAATTCCACCAGAAGTATTAAACTCACTGGCAAGCATTGATGAGCCGGGTCGTTTAGCGGATACCATTGCCGCGCATTTAGGGTTAAAAGTTGATGATAAGCAAGCCTTATTAGAAATTGCGGATGTGGGTTTGCGTTTAGAACGGCTAATGGCTGCCATTGAGGGTGAAATTGATTTGCTTCATGTGGAAAAACGCGTGCGCGGACGTGTTAAGCGCCAAATGGAAAAAAGCCAGCGTGAATATTATCTAAATGAACAAATGAAAGCCATTCAAAAAGAATTAGGTGAGCTTAATGAAGAAGGCAATGAAATCGAGCAGCTTGAAGCATCCATTAAAAAAGCTGGCATGCCCAAGGATGCACAAGATAAATCATTAACTGAATTAAATAAATTAAAAATGATGTCGCCGATGTCTGCTGAAGCAACCGTCATTCGTAATTATCTAGATTGGATGCTTAATGTTCCTTGGAAGAAAAAAAATAAAATTCAATTTGATTTAGATAAAGCCAATGCCCTTTTGGACAAAGAGCATTATGGCTTAGAGAAAGTGAAAGAACGTATTACCGAATATCTTGCTGTGCAAAAACGAGTCAAACGTTTAAAAGGACCTATCTTGTGCTTGGTCGGCCCTCCTGGTGTTGGTAAAACCTCATTAGGGCAATCGATTGCCAATGCAACTGGTCGAAAATTTATTCGCATTGCGCTAGGTGGCGTGCGCGATGAAGCTGAAATAAGAGGGCATAGACGTACCTACATTGGCTCGATGCCTGGTAAAATTATTCAAAAATTATCCAAGGCAGGCGTTAAAAATCCCCTGATTATGCTTGATGAAGTCGATAAAATGGCCATGGATTTTCGTGGTGACCCAGCCTCAGCTTTGTTAGAAGTATTAGATCCTGAGCAAAATCATACCTTTAGTGATCACTATCTAGAGGTTGATTATGACTTAAGTGATGTGATGTTTATTGCCACGGCCAATTCGCTTGAAATCCCAGCGCCCTTGCTAGACCGTATGGAAGTCATCCGTTTGGCAGGATATACCGAAGATGAAAAAGTGAATATCGCGCTTACCTATCTTATCCCTAAACAAGTTACGTTAAATGGCCTAAAACCAAGTGAAATTGATATTACCAAAGAAGCGATTCATGAAATTATCCGACATTATACGCGTGAAGCGGGTGTTAGGAACTTAGAGCGCGACATTGCCAATATTTGCCGTAAAGTGGTTAAAGAAATTTTAACCCATCCTAATTTAAAGCAAGTAAGTGTTAAAGCTGCGAATATCGAGCAATACCTAGGTGTTAAAAAATTTCGTTATGGTTTGGCCGGCCAGTTTGATCAAGTTGGTCAAGTAACAGGCCTTGCCTGGACCAGTGTGGGTGGTGAGCTTCTAACAATTGAAGCCTCAATGATGCCTGGTAAAGGAAAAATTACACATACCGGTCAATTGGGTGAGGTCATGCAAGAGTCTATTCAAGCGGCAATGACCATTGTACGCAGTCGTGCTAAAAATTTTCATGTACCTGTTGATTTTTATGACACCAAAGACTTTCATATTCATGTGCCAGAAGGCGCTACACCAAAAGATGGCCCAAGTGCTGGTATTGGCATGTGCACCGCTTTGGTATCTGTGCTTACCCAAATTCCCGTAAAAGCGGATGTCGCCATGACAGGAGAGATTACGCTTAGAGGCCAAGTTTTGCCCATTGGGGGTTTGAAAGAAAAATTATTAGCTGCTCACCGTGGTGGCATCAAACATGTGCTTATACCTGAGGAAAATCAAAAAGACTTAGCAGAGATTCCTGAAAACGTTTTGCAAAAAATTACCGTTCACCCGGTTAAAACATTAGAAGAGGTTCTGGTGCTAGCACTTACACAAAATCCAGTCGAAAAGACGCCGGCACATGAAGATACATCCACAAAAACTTCACAAAAAAATGAAAATAATGATTTACATGCGAATTAATTTTCTGTATATTTCACTTCGTTGGTCGGATAGACGGCCTGCCAAGGAAGGGGTTGCTTAAGTTAATTTAATTAGTTTGTTTTAAATAAACGATAAATAACTGGATAGGGGATACAATGAACAAAACCGAATTATTAGAAGCCATTGCAAGCAGCTCTGAAAGTACAAAGGCAGAAGCCGGTCGTTTTCTTGATAGTTTTATGTCAACCATTACTGAAGCACTAAAAAATGGTGATCAAATTGTTTTACCCGGTTTTGGTACGTTTTCCATTGTTAATCGTGCGGAACGTAGTGGTCGTAATCCACAAACTGGTGAGACAATTAAAATAAAAGCTTCGCGAGTTGCAAAGTTTAAAGCTGGTAAGTCGCTTAAAGAAGCAGTGCAGTAACAGTAAGTTTTTGGGTGCTTAGCTCAGCTGGGAGAGCATCGCCCTTACAAGGCGAGGGTCGCAGGTTCGATCCCTGCAGCACCCACCAAATTGGAGTGGTAGTTCAGTTGGTCAGAATACCGGCCTGTCACGCCGGGGGTCGCGGGTTCGAGCCCCGTCCACTCCGCCATATTTTAACGCGCCTTTGTGGCGCGTTTTTCTTATATATATTAAATTCTTCACCAATATCGATATACGGATGAGTAATCATGTTACAAAAGCTAAATGAACGTATACAAGGATGGATAGCTTGGATAGTTATTGTATTAATTGCGTTTACATTTACTTTATTTGGTGTCGAATATTATATGCAGTCTCAGCAACGTACTGATGATGTTGTGGTAACCATTAATGGTTATCCAATCACCAAACAATCTTTCGAAACCAGTTTTCGTCGAGTGCGTGAGCAAGCGCCAGCAAATCTTAATCATGCAAGTGCTGAAAAAATCAAAAAACAAGTATTAGATGATTTGATTTTAACCAAAGTAGCCCAGCAAGCGGCTTATAAAAATGGTTTTTTAATCAGCCCGCGCCAAGCTGATGCCACAATTTTAGCCATTTCTCAGTTTCAACAACAGGGTCATTTTTCAAAGCTTCTTTATCAGCAAGCTTTAAGAGATGCTTTTTTTACGCCTTTTTCTTTTCAACAAGAAGTGATGCAAGGTATGTTGCTTAATCAACAGCAATTTACCTTTGCAGGTGGTGCTTTTGTGCTGCCTGACGATATCAACAATTTTGCAAAGCTTTATTTTGAAACACGTGATTATCAATACACCATTATTCCACAAGCATGGTTTATGCACGCTGAAAATATATCACTCAAACGCATGCAACAATATTATCAACACCATCCACAAGCGTTTATAGAACCTGAAAAAGTAATCATTGAGTTTGTACGTTTAAATTTACCGACGGTTAAAGCGCATACTCAAGTAAATGCACAAGAAATTGCACAATATTACAAAGACAATCAAGCAAATTTTATGGAGCCTGCTAAGTGGCGTGTTGCACACATTTTACTAAGCTTGCCTGAAAACCCTACTGAGCAACAAAAAGCAGACATACAAGCAAAAGCTCAAACGCTGTATCAAGCACTGGCTCAATCAAAAATTTCTTTTGATAAAGCAGTCAGTCAATATTCTGATGATGCTTTTACCAAACCTGAAAAAGGTCTGCTGCCAGAACTTTCGCTAGGGGATAAAGTGTGGGATAAAGTCTTAATTTCTTTAACCAAACCTCAGCAAATCGCTCAACCCTTTAAAACTGCAAAAGGCTATGAAATTATCCAATTGATAAGTTATAAAGCTGAGCGTCCTAAACCCTTGTCGGATGTTGAACCACAGATAAAAGACCAGCTGTTGACTGAAAAAGCCACAGAACGCTACACGCACTTATTAGAAGAACTCACAGAACTTAGTTATCAAACATCTGATACCCTAGAACCGATTGCACAAGCGCTTCATTTACCACTTGAAAAAACCAAAGCCTTTGGTCGAAATGATACTTTTAAAACAGGCATTTTGGCCTATCCTCAGGTTAAGGCTGCAGCATTTTCAAATGATGTTTTAGAGCTTCAAAATAATAGTGAAGCTGTGGCGTTGGATGATAACAGTGTGGTGGTACTAAGGATTAAACAACGCATCCCAGCACATAAACAAACTTTCGCGAAAGTAAAACCAGATATTCAGCAACTTCTGGCTAAAAAACAAGCCTCACAGCAAGCTCATGCGTTTATTCAAGCGCTATCCAATGACCAACAAAAAGCACAAACACTTTTACCTGCTAAAAAACAATTGGCCTGGCAAACAATTTATAAAGCGGAGCGTGATGCTCAAAAACCAAGTGCGATGATTAATCAGTTAGCTTTTAAACTTGCTGCCGTTCATAACCAAACGAGCCTTGTTTTGCCTGATGGTAATGTGGTACTCGTGCGCCTTAATGCGATTAATCCAGGGCATGCACCTACCACTGAAGCTGAGCAAAAAGGTATGATGACCCAACTTGCCGGCATGTATGGGGTGATAGATTATAATGGCTACGTACATGCTTTGATAAAGCAAGCACATATAAAATAGTTAGGTTCTGCTAAGCTTTAAATATAACCCCAGCTAAAAACCATACAATAATGGATGACTTACTTAATTTTGATAGCAACCTAAGCGATGATGAACGTTTAATACGCGATACTGTGGCAAAAATGGTGGAACATGAAGTACTGCCATCCATTGCAACCGCATTTGAACGCGCGATATTTCCCTCTTCTTTTATTGAAAAAGTGGCTGAACTTGGTTTATTAGGTTTAACTTTACCTGAAGCTTATGGTGGGGCGAATGCGTCTTATGTGGCTTATGGTTTGGTATGCCAAGAGCTTGAGCGGGGTGACAGTGGTCTGCGCAGTTTTGTATCAGTACAAAATTCATTATGCATGTATCCTATTTTTCGCTTTGGTAGTGAACAACAGCGCCAGCGCTTTTTACCTGCTATGGCCAAAGGCCAACTTATCGGCTGTTTTGGCTTGACTGAGCCTAATTCAGGTTCTGACCCTGCGAGTATGCATACCACCGCCAAGCCGGCTAAAAATGGTTGGTTATTAAATGGCAGTAAGATGTGGATAACCAATGCCCCCATGGCTGATTTGGCCATTGTTTGGGCTAAAACGGCCAAAGGCATTGAAGGATTTATTGTTGAAAAAGCTTTCAAAGGATTTTTGGTTAAAACCATTACCAATAAAATGTCCCTACGAGCCTCAAGCACTGGTGAGCTTTATTTCAACGATGTGTTTGTGCCCGAAGAAAATCGTCTGCCTCATACCAAAAGCTCTATTAAAGCGGCTTTAAGTTGTTTAAACGAAGCCCGTTTCGGTATTGCATGGGGTGCCATGGGGGCGGCAAGTTTTTGTTTTGATTTTACGCGTGCTTATCTGCTTGAGCGCCACCAGTTTGGCCGACCTTTAGCATCTTTTCAGTTGGTTCAACAAGATTTGGTGCAGATGTATACCGAGCTTATCAAAGCGCAATGGTTGCACTTACAATTAGGACGTTTAAAAGATAAAGATAAGCAAGCAATACATCCAGCGATGATTTCATTGGTCAAACGCAATGCTTGTCGTGAAGCGCTGAACATCGCTAGACAATGTCGTAACCTATTAGGTGGCAATGGCATTAGCACAGACTATCACATCATTCGCCATATGCTGAATTTAGAGTCTGTATTTACTTATGAAGGTACTGATAATATCCATACCCTTATTGTAGGGCGCCATTTAACTGGCCTAAATGCTTTTAGTTAATTGTCTTCTAGCCATTTGGTTAGAATATCGATGATTTTTTGCGCTTGGTCAGGGCTTGAAATAGCAAATTTAGATTTTAGCCAATATTGATCATTGCGTTTTTGATAGCGACGAATGGCAAATTTAGGCGCGCTATAAATTTGTTTGGCAGCATTCCACTCTTGATAACGAAAAATGATGGTAGTCCATGCGCCTTTAGATAACACCTCTTTGCCTAATTCTTTAATTTTCTCAACACCATCTTCAGTAAAAGCGATGGTTAATGAATCAATGGTTTCACTCATACAAGCTCCTTAAATTTAGTTGATGGATTGTAGTTTGCCATCGATAAAAGTCAAGGACAAAGTCGGTTGGTAAGGGCTTAGCTGATACACCCAAATTTCAGGTGGCGTGTTACTGGGAATGGCTTCATAAATAAAACTGTGATTAATCAAAGAAGGCGTACCACACGCGTTATAAACCATAGAAACTGGATCGCCGACCGCGACACTACGGCCCCCACAGATGCTAAAAGCATTGGTTGATTGATTATTTAAATAAATATTACGTATTTTGTTATCAACCACATTAACGCTAATACGTGCACCACCACCACTTTCGCCATTAAAAGGTTGCAATAAACCTTTGTTACTATGACCAATTGGCAATGACCATACACCATAAAAAGCTTGGGAATCACCTTCGTTATTATAAATAAGTTGATCCATGGCCACTTTTTTACTTGCTGGTTGATTCATCTTTTGTCGGCTTAAAGGGTTACCGCAGGCATTTTTAACTTGCATAGACGACATGCCGAGCTGGATATATTGCGCTCCAGCGGGGCAATATACTGAACTTGTTGCGGCTAAGGTTAGAATTGGTAAAAAGAAACCACTTAAAATCAAGCACATCTTGCGCATAAAAGCCTCCCAATCGACTTAATAACTACTTAAGTATATTAGGAAATTAAGTTTTTGCTTTGACCAACTTTGGCTATAAAAGCACGCTTGCGATAGAAGCTGTTATAAAAAGCGTGATAACTTTTAAGCCAATCATCATGACCAAAGGCGCAAAATCAAAACCTGAAATATTTGGCACAAGTCGATGCCCTAAATCGATTAAGGGTCGCGTGATTCGTACTAATATTTCATGCATTGGATGAGCGCGCCACATCGGATTAACCCAGCTCATCACCACCATTGCTAAAAGCGCATAAAATAGCAGATGACAAGGTTGAATTATTAAATCAGCCAATACCAACATCATCAAATAAATAAAAGGTAAAAAACGGCCATAGACGATTAAACCTAACAACGAAAATTTTAAGATTTCAACAAGGATAATAGCGCCTAAACAACTTATATCAACACGACCAATAACCGGGTTTTTTATTAAATTTTGTAGAGGATGAACTAAAAAATCAGTAAAACGGTTGACCATCGAACTGATAGGATGCAGATAGCTGATGCGAAAGTAACGCAAGAACATACGCAGCCATAAAACCAACAATAATAAATTGAAAGCCGTGCTAACTAAAAAATGCAACACAGTCAGTAAACCATGGGTCATGGTAATATCTCCAGTTCTTTAGCGCGTAAAAAAGCCGCTTTTAGGGCGTGATAAATGGTGGTTTCAAAATGTTCATCGACCAACTTATTGATCCCAGCTGCTGTGGTGCCGCCAGGTGAGGTGACTTTTTGCCTTAGCGTAGTGACATCCGTTGCTTGATTTTGCAGTAATTCTAACGCACCTTTTAGCGTTTGTGTGGCACCAAGCTTCGCGGTTTGAGTTGATAAACCAAGCTTGATACCTGCGTTAGTCAGTGACTCGATAAAATAGTAAACATATGCCGGTCCACTGCCACAAAGTGCCGTGAAAGCATGCATGGCTTTATCATCTGCCACCCACACCACATGACCTAATGCATCAAACAAGGTTTGCAATGTGTTTTGGTGTGCTGACGAGATAGCAGCACCGGCCTGCAACGCAACCATGCCCTGACCATAAGCTACTGGCAGATTAGGCATACACCTAATAACCACTTGAGTCGGATGGCATAATTGGTGTAGCTGCTGTTGAGTGATACCAGCGGCAATAGAAACTACTAGAGTAGAAGCGGCAAGTTTTGGTTTGATTTCAGCCAAAACTTGCTTAATGACAGGCGGTTTAACCGCCAAAATTACAATATCCGCAATGCCTAAAAAGGTGCTGTTATCAGGGTGGGTGCTAATACCTTTATCGTTGATAAGCATTGGCAGCGAGGGTGCTGTTGCTGATAATTTTATCGTTGGTTGTTTTGACCAGCCTTGTGCCATGGCGCGTGCCATATGGCCAAAGCCAATAAAACATATATGAAGTTGCATCATCGTTCTCCAAAAATAGCACGCCCTACACGAACCATGGTACTACCGGCTAACACTGCACTGACATAATCAGCGCTCATGCCCATAGAAAGTGTGTCAAGTGGTATGGCGAACTGTTGCTTAAGCTGACTAAAAATTTGCTCTAATTGTAAAAAATAGCGTGTTGGGTCAGGGCAGGCGGGTGGAATGAGCATCAAACCGCGTAATCGTAAGTTAGGAAAACTTAACGTGTGTTCAACAAGAGGTATTAAATCTTTGAGCAATACACCTGCTTTTTGCGTTTCATTGGCTAAATTCACTTGCAAGCAAATATTAAGCGCCGGTAGATGGCTTGGGCGGTGGTTGTTAAGTATCGGCAGTAAGTGCATTTTATCGACACTATGTACCCAGGCACAATGTTGGGCAATATGAGCAGCTTTGTTGCGTTGCAATCGTCCTATAAAATGCCAGTTAATCGGTAAGTCAGCAAGTGCCAAACATTTTTTTTGTAATTCTTGCCAGTAATTTTCACCAAAATGGCAAATACCGGCGTTAAAGGCGGCTTGGATGATTTCAGCAGATTGCGTTTTACTCACCGCAACCAACGTCACGCTTCTATGCGGTTTATGGAGAGCATCAAGGGTGGTGTGCAGCGTTGTTAAAACTGATTGAATATTAAAAACTAAATCCATACATCCACAGCTAATTATGATAGGCGCATAGTATGGCATATCTTAAAGCAGGCGTATGCAATTTGCTTGCGAGTGCCGATAAATTTAAGGTAATCTGAACTTTTTACAGGACGTAAAACTATGACCATCGCCGAGCTTTTAGCTTTTACTGTTAAAAACAATGCCTCTGATCTACACATCTCAGCCGGGCTGCCACCGATGATTCGAGTCGATGGTGAGCTGCGCAAAATTAACCTACCGCCGCTTGAACATGATGATGTGATTAAAATTTTGCGCGATATTATGAATGACAAACAGCGCAAAGAATATGAAAGTCATTGGGAAACGGATTTTTCTTTTGCGTTGCCGCAAATAGCCCGTTTTAGGGTGAACGCTTATACCCAAGCGCGAGGAGCAGCCATTGCTTTTCGGGTGATACCATCCACCATTTTATCCATGGCTGAATTAAACTTGCCTGAGATATTTAAAAGTATTGCCAGTTACCCCAAAGGTTTGGTATTGGTGACAGGCCCCACCGGCTCAGGTAAAAGTACCACCCTTGCGGCCATCATTGATTACATCAATTCCGAACGTTACGATCATATTTTGACCATCGAAGATCCCATTGAATTTATTCATAATTCTAAACGATGTTTAATCAATCAACGTGAAGTCCATCGCGATACTGCAAGCTTTAGTGCTGCACTGCGTTCAGCGTTACGTGAAGACCCGGATATCATTTTAGTCGGTGAAATGCGTGATTTAGAAACCATTCGTTTGGCCATGACGGCTGCTGAAACCGGGCATCTGGTATTCGGGACGCTGCATACCAACTCAGCGACCAAAACGATTAACCGCATCATCGATGTGTTTCCGGCAGAAGAAAAAGCCATGATGCGCACCATGCTATCAGAATCTTTACAAGCCGTGGTCGCACAGGGCTTACTCAAACGTGTGGGCTCAGGGCGCGTGGCCTCACTTGAAATCATGATTTGTAATGCCGCTATTCGCAATTTGATTCGCGAAGATAAAATTGCGCAGATGTACTCAACCATCCAAACAGGACAAGCGCAAGGCATGCAAACACTTGACCAACATTTAATGGAACTGGTTGAACAAAAAATAATTACCAAAAATACGGCACGCCAGGTCGCGTTAAATAAAAATCCGTTTCAATAAGTGTCTAATATATTACCCATCTGCTTTTTTATTAAATAATATGTTATGATAATTACTTTCAAGGTTGATTAAAATTATTGTGATGTTTTCAAAAGAAATAATAGGGGGGCGTCTATCGTATGCCCCATAAAGATAAAATAAATCATCAAGCATCTTTGACGCCAAGCCAGTTACTTGAGAAAAATAATGTTACCCATGAACTCACACGCCTACGTCGCGCGCTTTTTTTTAAAAATACGACATTAGCGCAAATCACACGTGATGTCACACAGTTAAACAGCACCACTGATGATACAGCTAAATTAAATTTACAAAAGCAGCTTAAGGCTTTTTCTGAACATTTAGCCGCGCAAAAAAAGCGTATTGTTGTAGGGAATGTGGTAGGTCTTGCCGCTAATACGCTGGTGCTTGGTCTTGCAGGGGTAATGATGTTACAAGCCTTACTGCTTATGGGTTTAACAGTAGCTAGCTTGATTGCCATGACCATGGTACCGCTTAGCCCGATAGGTGTAGTGGTTGGCCTGGGATGTATGCTTGCTGCTGTGGGTATATTTGCAGCAGCAATAGGTAGTGTTGTATGCGCTAATGGTTTGCATGATTGGGCAGTGACAGGTTTAAAAGCCCATGGTTCGTTTATCAAAGCTTGGTGGCGTAATGATGATTTTTTAGCCAAACTTCGAGATCATGTTTCACCACCTCGCTTAGCTAAAATTGAAGACGTCGATCCATTGATTGAGTCTGAAGATGCGCCAGGAGATGAATTACAACGCCTGGCATTATCATCTCAAGCGTCTTTTTGACGAGCAATTAGGGTGGCGATACCTAGTTGGGCTAAATCCAGGAATTGATTTAATTGGTCGCGGTCAAAGCTTTTATCTTCGGCTGTGCCTTGAATTTCAATAAAAGCGTTGTGTTCGTTCATCACCACATTCATGTCGGTATCAGCCAATACATCTTCAGCGTAATCTAAGTCAAGCACAGCTTGATTGCGATACAAGCCAACAGATACCGCCGCAATATAGGTAAAAGGAATAGGGCGGCGTAATTTTTCATGCTCTACCATCCAATTAAGGGCATCACGCATGGCGATACAGGCACCGGTAATGGCTGCAGTACGGGTGCCACCATCAGCTTGCAATACATCACAATCAATCATGATGGTATACTCACCTAATTTTTTTAAGTCAATGCAGGCGCGAAGGGCGCGACCAATTAAGCGTTGAATTTCAAGCGTACGGCCACCTTGGCGACCTTTGCTCGCTTCCCGGTCGGTGCGGCTATGGGTTGCCCGTGGCAGCATACCATATTCAGCGGTGATCCAGCCTTGGTTTTTACCTTTAAGAAAGCGCGGTACGCCATCGACCACTGAGGCATTGCATAATACCCGTGTCTGACCAAATTCAATCAAAACCGAACCTTCGGCATGCTGAGTAAAATGACGCGTGATGCGGATATCACGCAGTTGATTAAGTTCTCGATGACTTGGTCGCATAAGCTTACCCCTTTGAGATAAAAGGGACAAATTATAACGGAAACGATTTCTAAACGCATCTATCGCTTTATCTTCAAAGATTGGCGTATTAGAATTTAAACCTTTGTCTGGAGAGATAGGGCATATGGCAGGCGAGCAAACTTTGGGAAATTTATTTATTGTGGCAGCGCCCTCTGGGGGTGGTAAAACCAGTTTGGTCAAAAAATTGTGTGAGCAATTGCCCGAGGTGGCCGTTTCGGTATCCCATACAACCCGACCGCCACGGCCTGGTGAACAAGACGGCGTGCATTATTTCTTTGTGGACAGCACAACGTTTACGCAAATGATTGACGAAAACGCTTTTGTTGAACATGCCATGGTTTTTGGGCATTACTATGGTACTTCCTATGCACAAATTCAAACGCGCTTAGCTAAAGGCTTGGATGTATTGCTCGATATCGATTGGCAGGGCGCCCAACAAATTAAACGCCAATTTCAAACAGCGGTGGGTATTTTTGTTTTACCGCCTTCACTTAAAGTGCTTGAAGAGCGATTATCTGGGCGTCAACAAGATACACCTGCCATCATCAAGAAGCGTATGCAGCGCGCTCAAGCAGAAATTAACCATTTTAAGGAATTTGATTATGTGATTGTCAACGATGATTTTACTCAAGCGACTGCTGAGCTTGCAGCTATTATCACGGCCAATCGCCTACAAATAACCAGGCAGCGGGTGAAAATAGCGAATCTACTATCATTATTATTATAAGGTAAGTAAAATAGTTTATTTTAAGTCCAAATTTATATAACAAACAGAGGTGAGCTATGGCACGGGTAACGGTTGAGGATTGTCTACAAAAAGTTGAAAATCGTTTTGAACTAGTGATGGTAGCGGCCAAGCGCGCACGACAAATTGCTGTTTTTGGCGAGCAACCGCATGTTGAATGGGAAAATGATAAGCCAACGGTGGTGGCACTGCGTGAAATTGCCGATGGTTTTGTCTCAGCCAGTATCCTAGACCAAGATTAAATTGCTTAGAGGTCACCTGCATGGTTCAGCAAGATGTGGTGGAAGCAATTGACGATTTATTCAAAGATTTAAACCACGAGCTTAAAACTTATTTGACCGACGCGCAGATAGCCAAGTGCTATCAAGCTTTTCTTGTTGCCAAAAATGGCCATCATGGGCAAATGCGTCGCTCAGGTGAACCTTATATCACCCATCCTGTGGCCGCCGCACTTATTTTGGCGCACATGCGGCTTGATCATCAAACCATCATGGCCACACTGTTGCATGATGTGGTTGAAGATACGGCCATTAGCCAAGCAGAACTTAAAACGCAATTTGGGGATGAGGTTACCGCGTTAGTGGATGGTGTTACCAAACTTACACAAATTAAGTTTGAATCACGGGCGGAGGCGCAAGCTGAAAATTTTCGCAAAATGGTGTTGGCCATGGTCAAAGACATTCGCGTTATCATCGTCAAGCTTGCTGACCGCTTTCACAAT
Source organism: Legionella sp. (assembly GCA_002863045.1). GTDB lineage: Bacteria > Pseudomonadota > Gammaproteobacteria > Legionellales > Legionellaceae > Legionella_C. The sequence goes on along the minus strand of PKDH01000066.1, from coordinate 39,882 downwards.
ATGTCGACCCTTGGTAGTATGCCTGCTAATAAGAGGCGACGCATTGCCATTGAAACACTCGAAATTTACGCCCCTATTGCCAATAGGCTTGGCATGCATGCGGTGTATATCGCCTTAGAGGATTTAGGGTTTAAAGCGCTTTATCCGATGCGTTATCGCGCCATTCAATCAGCGGTTGAGAAAGCACGCGGCCATCGTCGCGAGTTAACGCAAAAAATTGAGCATGATTTACAGCAAGCCTTAAAAGATCTGACCATTCCCTATCAACATGTTTTTGGGCGGCAAAAGCATCTCTACAGCATCTATCGCAAAATGCGCCACAAGCGTTCCTCATTTACTGAAATTGCTGATGTGTTTGCCTTTCGTATAATCACCGAAGATATTGATGCATGTTATCGTGTGCTGGGTGCCTTGCATCGCACCTATAAACCGGTGCCACAACGCTTTAAGGATTATATTGGTATCCCAAAAGCCAATGGTTATCAATCATTACATACCACGCTCTTTGGGCCTTATGGCGTGCCACTTGAAGTACAAATTCGCACGCGTGATATGGATAAAGTCGCTGATAATGGTGTCGCCGCCCACTGGATTTATAAATCCAGTGGTTTAGAAATTAACGAAGCGCAATTGCGTGCGCGCGAATGGGTGCAACGCTTGCTTGATATGCAGCGTAATACCGGTAGTTCACTTGAATTCATAGAAAATGTAAAAATTGATTTGTTTCCTGATGAGGTGTATGTGTTTACACCGCGTGGCCATATTTTAGAGCTGCCCAAAGGCGCGACCCCCGTCGATTTTGCCTACACGGTACACTCAGATGTAGGTAATAGCTGTGTTGCTGCTAAAATTAATCGCCGCTTAGTGCCACTGAGTATGATTTTAACCAATGGCCAAACGGTTGAAATTATCACCGCCCCTGGGGCACATCCCAATCCCGCCTGGCTAAATTTTGTCATAACGGGTAAAGCACGCAGCAACATTCGTCACTTTCTTAAAACGCAACAACGTGCTGAATCAGTCAATATGGGTAAACGTTTATTAGAGCAAGCCTTAATACAATTATCCAGTGACTATGCCAAAGTGCCTCCTGAATCTATGCAGGCATTACTTCAAGATTTGCATTTTCTAACTCAAGATGAGCTGTTGCATGCCATAGGCATTGGCAATCAAACACCCATGGTGATGGCCAAGCGCTTGGTGGTTGCCCAAGACCTGCCTGATTTGGATAAACCACTTAAAAATCATCCATTAGCAATTAAAGGTACCGAAGGCATGGTGGTGCATTTTGCGGAATGTTGTCAGCCCATTCCAGGCGATACCATTGTTGGTAAATTCCAGCAAGGCCGCGGCATTATGGTGCATACCAGTGATTGTGTGTATGAAACATCCCTGCGTACCCAGCCTGAGCAACTAATTCCGTTGGCCTGGGATAAACAAGTGCAGGGTGAATTTTGGGTCGATATTACGGTGGATGTGGCCAATCAACGTGGTGTATTAGCCTCACTTGCAACCTCCATTGCCGACTCAGAAGCAAACATTGGAAACATCAACGTTGACCCTAAAGATGGCCGCCATAATTCAGTCACTTTTTCTATTAGTGTGAATGATAGAACGCATTTAGCTCGTGTGATGCGTAAATTACGCGCCAATAAAGTGGTGGTTAGGCTTTATCGCAAAAAAGGAGAACAATAAACGTGCGTCGTATGATAGCAACATCCAAAGCACCCCAAGCACTCGGGTCTTATAGTCAAGGCTTGGTGGTCAACCATGTATTATATTTATCGGCGCAATTACCCCTTGTACCGTCGACCATGGCGCTATGCAGCCCAGATATTGCCCAGCAAGTACCGCAGGTATTTGCCAATCTAGCTGCCGTATGCCATGCCGCTGATGCCAGCCTTAAAGAGTTGATTGAACTGACCATTTATCTTATTGATATCAGCGACATTACTTGGGTCAATCAGGTGATTGCTGATGTTTGCCCACCACCTTTTCCTGCGCGCTCGACCATTGGCGTGGCAAGTTTGCCCAAAGGCGCCAATATTGCGGTTTCAGGCATGGTGTTGTTAAACAATGCTTAAATTTTGGTGGCTTTGATGAGCATTATTCGCTTAAATCACGTAACCTTAAGTGTTGGCGGTAAGCTAATTTTAGACGATGTATGCTGGCAGATTCCTGCCAACAGTAAAATGGCGTTAGTTGGGCGCAACGGCATGGGCAAATCAACTTTACTGCATTTACTGCAACAACAGCATCTGCCGGATAAAGGTGAGCTTACCTATGCGGCATCTACACGCATGGCATCGTTAAGCCAAGAAGTGCCACTTGCTCAAGATGAATCTATTTATGCCTGTTTGGTCAAGCAATTAGGTGCAGTTGGTCAAACGCTTGTGTATTATCAGCAAGCATTGGCATGTAATGATCTTGAGACTTTAGCCAATTTACAACCCACCATGGACGAACAGCAAGCCTGGCATATCATGCCTGAAATTGACAAAATTGCGACACGCCTGAACATTCCAACCACAGGTAATTTAAGTAGTTTGTCAGGTGGCATGAAGCGACGCGTTCTGCTCGCTGCCGCATTAATTGCCAAGCCTGATATTTTGCTGCTTGATGAACCTACCAATCATCTTGATTTAGTGAGCATCCAATGGCTTGAAAGCTATTTAAAGTCTTTTACAGGAAGCGTTATCGTGGTTACCCATGATAGAGCTTTTTTGAGCCAAGTGGCCCAAACCATTGTTGAAATTGATAGGGGTCGTTTGAGGCAGTATGACTGCGATTATGCAACCTATCTTAAACGCAAAGCCGCATTTGAAGCCGCTGAAGAAAAAGAGCACGCGCTTTTTGACAAACGCTTAAGCCAAGAAGAAGCCTGGATCCGCCAGGGTATTAAAGCGCGCCGCACACGCAATGAAGGACGAGTGCGTGCGTTAAAAGCATTACGGGTGGCTCGTCTTGCACGCAAACAACAGATGGGGCGAGTTAAAACACTAGACGCTGATGTGAGCTATTCAGGGCAACTTGTGTGTGAAACAAAAGCCTTAACGTATAAGATTAATGATGCATGTGTAATTGATAACTTATCACTGTTAATCACCCGTGCTGATAAAATTGGCATCATTGGCCCTAATGGCTGTGGTAAAACCACGCTGATTCGGCTTTTGTTAAAAGAACTGACACCAATTTCAGGCAGTGTGCGTTTAGGCCATGGGCTAGAGATTGCTTATTTCGATCAACTGCGTCGCCAACTAGATGAAGAACAAACCGTATTATTTAATGTCGCGGATGGCGCTGATTTTGTTACCATAGGTGGCAAACAAAAGCATGTGGCCAGTTATTTACAAGATTTTTTATTTACGCCTGAGCGTTTGCATCAAAAAATTCATGTGCTATCAGGGGGTGAGCGTAATCGCTTGCTCTTGGCGCGTCTTTTCACCAAACCGGTGAATTTATTGGTGATGGATGAACCAACCAATGATTTAGACATCGAAACGCTGGAATTACTAGAGAGCATGTTAAGTGAATACAGCGGTACACTGCTGTTAATTAGCCACGATCGTGTATTTATTAACCAGGTGGTGACAAGCCTATTAGTTTGGGAAGAAGGACGCTTTAATGAATATGTGGGTGGCTTTGATGATTATGAGGCGCAGCGTAAAACCGTGATACCAGCCGTACCAACTAAAAAGAAAGCGGATAAACCCAATCCAGCTCTAAAAAAGTTAAGTTACCATGAGCAACGCGAATTAGCAGATTTGCCCGCACAAATTGAAGCGCTAGAGCATACCATCGCGCAAAAGCACGCCCAGATGAGCGCACCAGATTTCTATCAGCAAACGCCTGAAGCATTAAGCGCGCATGCTAGCTTATTGGCGGCTGATGAAGCCAAGCTTGAAGTATTTTATGCGCGTTGGGTTCAGTTAGAAGAGGATGCGTCGAATGGTTGAAGACCATATACGCTTATTATTTGTCCTATAAAATTGCTATATGCCTAATTTTGGTCCAAAATTAACATACAGATTTAAATTTTTGGAGATAGATATGAAACAAATAAACAATAGCGCGTGTGAAAAAGTATGTGGTGGCGCATCGATGTTGGAAAGACTTCAAAGTAATGCACAAAGACCAACGCCAACATCTGTGAGTGTTACACCATCAGTAAATACCTCTGCGGCTGAAGAAAAAGCCTATTATTATCGTTTATATAACGCTTAATAAAATTATGAAAACAGAAGGACTCAAGGATGAGTTTTTTTAATTATATTTGCTACACAATCTATCCTAATTTATTGCTCTATACTTAAGTTTACCCAATGAACTATCACCTAAGAGTTCTAGGATGTTTAGAAAACAAGTCATCGAGCATCATTATTTACCCGAAAAATGGCAGACACTTCTGCGTTTAAAATCACCATTTTTACCACTTTTATCTATTTTGATGATACTTATTTTATTGGGAATGATTTTTTTTCTTTTTTTTGGAACCATTTCTACCCGCCTTAGTGCGCCAGGTCTCATCATCGGTAGGAATTCAGCCATATACAGTGCGGTAGCACAAGATAACGGACAAATTAAGCAATTTTTAGTGAGTCTTGGAGACAACGTTACAAAAGGTCAATTAATTGTGCGGTTGTTACGCCCTGATTTACACCACAAAGTGATGTTACAAAAAAAACAACTCAAGCTTTTGCAAGAAGAGCAACAAAAGTTAGAGCTGCAAAAAAGCAAAGAAATGGCCATACAGTCTGACCATACGACACGTCAATTATCGACTTTAAAGACCATCATGGCTTTTCAAAAAGAGCATATTGCTAAGCTTGATAACACCATGATTAACAGAAGAAAGTTAGCAGCAAAAGGTGTTATTTCACAGATAATGATGGAAGAGCAAGAAAGGTTATACAACGATTTAATCAAATCATTTAATGAAAATCATGCCAAAATTTTAGCTGTAAAAGGCGATTTATTAACATTAAATCATCAATGGAATGAACATTTGCTGGAAATTAAAAAAAAGATATTAGACCAAGAGGTTAAGCTTCAACAAACCGAATATGAACACCATTTAGCCACCCAGGTGACAAGCCCTATTACCGGTATTATCACAGGCATTAATTCAACCATTGGCCTACAAGCAGTCAAAGGGGATGCCCTGGTCAGTATTTCGCCGTTAAAAGACACTTATGATTATGATGCGCTACTTTTTTTATCGGCAAATGCTGGTCAGCGTGTTAAACAAAACATGCGTGTGCTGGTTAATCCTGCAGGATATCAAAGTGAAAAATATGGCAGTATTATAGGCCGTGTGGTGCATGTGCAGCCCTTTCCGGCTTCCAAAAAAGAGTTAGAAGGATTACTACAAAACAGTGCTTTAGCAGATAAATTATTAGGTGACAGTCGCAGTGTCATCATTATCAGAGCAAGGCTGCTGCATAACAGCCAAGCGGCAAATCATGTGCAATGGACTTCAAGCGCTGGAAATGACGTAAAAGTTGGTGCAGGCAGTTTATGTCAAGGCCAATTTATTTTGACCAAACAAACGCCCTTTGAGCTTATTATTCCCGCGCTTAAAAAAGGCTTAGGATACCATGAGTCATAAAAATTATGTGGTAACACCAGTTTTTATTCAGATGGAAGCTACTGAGTGTGGGGCAGTATGTTTACAAATTATTCTTGCCTATTATGGCAGTTATTATTCAGCTTCTTATTTGCGCAAGCTGTGTGATGTAAGTCGCGATGGCACTAATTTAAGTCATATGATCAAAGCTGCTCGCATGTTAGGGCTAGAAAGCAATGGCTACACCGCTGATTTGCAGGAAAACGGTACAATTACCAAAAATCTTAGTATTTTAAAAGAACAAACCTTTCCTTATATTATTCATTGGGATTTAAATCATTTTGTCATATTAGAGGGTATTAAAGATCAAAAATTATATATTAACGATCCGGCGTTAGGACGTTATCAACTGGATTATGCCTCATTCCTCACCCACTTTACCGGCATTATAATGACGGTTAAACCTTCAAAAAATTTTGTCAAACATACACGTAAAACAACGCTTTTTTCAGGCTTTATACGACGTTTTCTACCCTATAAAAAAGTAATGTTTTACTTGGTTATCATTCATGTATGTTTAATCGTGCCGCATTTTTTGTTGCCTAATTTGGCTAAAATTTTTATCGACTCTATTTTATTAAATCATCAGCATCAATGGTTGGTATCCTTTTTATGGATTTTTGTCTTGGTTAGTTTTAGTGAGCTTGGATTAGTGTTTTTGCAAATGAGAGGTGCTTTATATTTGCAGTCCAAAATGTCAGTAGAGCAAACCACCATTTTTTTTGAAAAAATGCTGCAGTTACCCTCGGTTTTTTTCGCCCAACGTTTAGCCGGTGATTTAAGTGCGCGCCTAGAAAGTATCGATGGCATTTCAGCCTCAGTAACCACAACGCTTATAACCGCTTTTAACTTAATCGCCATTTTATTTTTTTGGTTGATTATTTTTATGTTGTCACCTTTATTAAGCGTCACCACATTTCTTTTGAGTGGCGCGCTTTTTATAAATCTTTGCTGGTATGCACGCAAAGTATCAGGTGAATCACTGCGTTACCAACAACAAAGTGGTCAATTAATAGGAGAGGCATGCAGCACATTAAGCATGATTGATACGGTTAAAACCGAAGGGCTTGAAAATAACTTTTTTAATAAGTTAACAGGGTTAGAACACAAAGTTCTTAATACCAGGCAAAATTTATTCCGTAAAATGCAATGGGCGATGGTCACACCCATCTGGTTTTTTGGCCTTAATACGGTATGTATTATGAGTTTAGGCACATGGCAGGTCATGCATGATGAACTAACCATTGGTGCATTGGTAGCGATTAATATGATGGTTGGGTATCTGTATGGACCGTTGCAACAATTAAATGCTACATTGATAAAACTAAAGCAAATTGAGGGAGATTTTGCTCGTCAAGATGATATTTTAGAATATCCTTTAGCGCTTAACAAAACATACACTTCAGCTCAATCTTTAGCAGCGTCAAGCTTGAATTGTTTATCACTTGAAAATGTATCATTTGGTTTTGCGCATTTTGCCCCGCCTATCTTAACCAATATTGATATGACGTTACACCAAGGACAACACACAGTCATCATAGGTGCCACCGGTTGCGGTAAATCAAGCTTAATTAATCTAATCAACGGTCTCTATGAGCCGTGGTCAGGCTCAATAAAATTAGGACCATTTCCCTTAACAAGTCTTTCTGCTGAATTAATAAACACCAAGATAGCGACTGTGAGCCAAACCATTGTGTTATTTGCTGGAACCGTGCGGGATAATTTAACTTTATGGAATCACGAGATTGACGATGAGCATTTATTAAAAGCATGTGAGGCTGCGTGTATAGAGCGTGTGTTAGCCAAGCGCGGTGGGTTGGATGCTTATATTGAAAGTGAAGGTGCTAACTTTAGTGGTGGTGAAAAGCAGCGCTTAGAAATTGCGCGTGCCTTGGTGCAAAATCCTACCTTTTTAATTCTAGATGAGGCAACAAGTGCTCTTGACTCCATCATTGAAACACAAGTTATTGCCAATATTAAAAAACTATCTTGTGGTGTGATAAGTGTCGCTCATCGGCTAGGGGCGCAACGTTATGCTGATACCATCATCGTTATCGATAAGGGCGTTATTGTCGAGCAAGGTCATCATCATGAATTGATGATGAAAAATGGTAGGTATGCTCAGTTTGTGAGGAAACACCCATGACGCCTTTTCAACATCAATTTAAACAACAGCTTATGCGCTTAGATAAGTACGTCAAAATGGGTTTAACAGCTAAACAACTTTTGCATCTTTGTCATAACTTATCGCCGCAAGATTTTTTAGCCAACCTTAAAACAAATGCTCGTGCTGAAAAAATTCGGGTACGTCCGGTTAAATTAAAGGATGATACCACCACAACCATTCCAGTACCCTTATTGGTTTTAAGTCGTAAGCATGGTTTTGTTTTATTGATACAAAAACAAAATCAAAATTGGTTATTAACCGAAAACGATGAGCTGATTGCTTTTTCAAATGCTCATGATATTCAGTGTGCTTTACAGTTTTATCCAGATAGCTCATTGAGTTCATTAACTGATTTACTGCGCTTTTTCTTAGAAGATACCAAATGGGATTGGCAGCATATTGTCGTTGTAAGTTTGATGTTAACCATCTTTGCGGCCATAACCCCCATATCTTTTACCGCGATGCTCAACACGGTTATTCCTTTTCATGATGTGCAGCTTTGGGTACAAATTACAGGGTTATTATTCGTCATCGTTCTCTTATCTGGTGGGTTTGAACTTATTAAAAAATTTTTTCTTTTACAAATCGTATTGAAAAGAGGGGAGCAAGCGCAGGCGCGATTATGGAACAAGTTATTGCGTTTTCATCCGTATTATTTTTCCCGATATTCGATTATGAACATGGTCATTGCGGCACAATCCATGGATGAGGTTCGTGATACGGTCGATTTATCGTTGATAAGTCATTTCTTTACCTTAATTTTTACGCTAACTTTGTTTACGCTGCTTTTTTATTATTCAACAACTCTAGCTTTTCTGACCTTATTACTGCTTACACTGATGTTGGTTGTTGCTTATTTTTTTTACAAAATCATTCACCATTATCTTGAGAAAGCACAACAAGCGCGTATTAAATTAGCGCAATTTACCCTGGAAATTATTAAAGGCATTGACAAAATAAAGCTCGCCCATGCGCAGCAAGCAGTGGTAGCAAAGTGGTTCATACATTTGATAGAAAAAAAGAAATTTGATGTTGGCTCAGCCAAACACATTAATACATTGACTCTTTTTATGCAGAGTATGTTGGCGTTGATTTCGTTTAGTTTTTACGGCGTGTTTTTAATCAACATGACTTTTATGTCATTAAGCGACTTTATTGGCTTTACTGTCACCTATGGTATCATCATGGGTGAGATTATGAGCTTTATTGGTAATATATTAACGTTATTATTAGCTTTAACCATTTTAAAGCGCGCTAAAATTATTACGGATAACACTCATCTAGAGCAGGCTACTGGAATTCGACCTCAGCATTTTCGCGGCATGTTAACGCTTAATAGGCTTACCATTGATATCGATGACCATCCCATTCTTGCAGGTATTCATTTAAATATAAGCCCAGGTTCAACCACGGCGCTGGTCGGCTTATCAGGCAGTGGCAAAACGACGTTACTACGCAGTTTAGTGGGTTTAGTCGAGCCGCCCACCCAAACAATTTTTATCGATAATATAGCGTTGGAAAATCTAAATTTGCAGTGGTATCGCATGCATTGTGGCGTGATTCTTCAAAACTCGATGCTCATAGATGGCAGCATTTTTGATAATATCAGTTTAGGCGATGATTTTGAGCTTGCCACCATTGAAGCTTTGTGCGCTGAACTTCATATGACCGATTGGTTGAGTGAATTACCAATGGGATTACATACACGGTGTATGGGTGCACAAGTATTGGTCTCAGGTGGTCAAAAACAGCTTATTTTATTAGCGCGCGCCTTGATTCGTAAACCTAAATTTTTATTTCTAGATGAAGCCACCAGCGCGCTTGATGCAACCTCACAAAAAGCGGTTATTAAATTTTTACAACAAGTACCCGCTACTAAAATAATCATCGCTCATCGCCTAGAAACCATCCAATGGGCAGATACAATTTTAATGATGGAAGAAGGTAAAATCATTGAAGAAGGCCGCTATGATCAACTTTTAGCTCAAAAAGGTGCTTTTTTTACGTTAGCACAGCATCAAACTTGCCAAGATACCTCAAAAATATAGGCATACTAAGATAGATAGATGAGTACAATACAAAATGTTCAATCAATAATATTTCTTACGTAAGCAAATCAACGTCAAAATTTATTTGTAAAAAGTATTTTATTTAAGATACCAGGTATTAATTATCTTAATAAAATAAGTCTGCAAATTTTTATGAAAAATACTATGTAATATAACTTATATTTAAGAATGCCTTAATATAACTGAATTACACTAGGTGCACGTTTTATTTATTACATGAATTGTTATGTATCCTAAAGAAAAGATTTTCAATGATTTTTATCAAGGCTTAAACTTGTTGATTGCTTTTGAAACCGGGCAAACTGCTGGTGCTATGAATCTACCTTTTTATGCCATTAATAAAGTAATCGCTCACTTTAATAAAGCAATGGAGCATGGTCATACAATCGCGCCGTTTTTTCTTTACTATCTTGCTGATAAATTTCCAGAATACCTTGACAAATCGTTATTGCCTAATTTGGCAACTGTACCATGTCATTTATCTAAAGCCCAAATTTGGGTAAGTGATTACCAAACTTTTCTAGGTTTATATGAACAAGTCGACAAGCTTATTGAGCAAAAGGAAAAAAATGCGGTTAATCAAGAAAATTTAGAAAAAAAACTTCTAAAGCTTGAAAAAAAGATAGCGTTGCTGATGGGGTCTAATAGTCCATTACGTGGTGTTCTGGCAGCAAAAATTTGGCAGCATATACAAAATCAAACTAAAAATAATCAATTAACACAAAAAATTATTATCGCGTACGAAAAATCAGCTTTTTATCCTAATATTTATGCAATGCATGAATATGCTCAGTTCCTCGGTGATAGTAATCGACAAGCATCAACCTTAGAAGGTCAATTAAAACTAAAACATGAGCTTAGTTTATTAGCAGAAGGTTCAGGAAGCATCAACACCCTTATCGACTATTACAAAAAACAAAAAAATGATAGGTTTATGCTGCAATGGTTAACCAAAGCTGCTGTATATGGTGAAGCACGCGGCGTGCAATTTGTAATTCGGGCTTATATTTTTGATGGGACAATGCAATATTCTGATATGATTTCAGACGAATGCAGGCTTGAAGAAGGTAGGCGATGGTTTGATTGGTATGAAGCTTATGGTTCTGCAAATGATTTCAATACTGTTGGGCAGAATATCATCGCGCATGCCGCCAACTTTGAAAAAGTAATTGATAATAATAAATATAGAGCTTCTTTTTTATGCTATGCCCTAGATAAATTAAATCAAACACATCACCTAAAATCATCAAGAGATTTATTGAACTTTAGCGAAATTATTAAACTTACTTGGCGGTTAAATAATGGTGAATTTCCCCTCGGAAGCTCTATTGTACTAATCAGCGAGATGGCCATTCTACTAGAACAGCAAGAAGAATATGCAAAAGCAGAAAATCTTTATAGGCAAGCGTATGAGATGGATAATAGTAATATCGTGTGTCAGTATAATTTAGCCACTATTCTTATATTGCAAAATAAAAGTACAGAAGAGCCAATTAACTTGTATTTGTGTGCAGCCTCTCAAGGATGTACAGCATCAATTATGAGCCTATTTGAATTAATTGTAGTGAATCAAGCAGGAAGCATAGAAGATTTAAAGGCGTTAAGAAAAATAATTAAGCAGCCTAATTTTGAGACTGAGCTGTTACCGGTTCCAATTGAACTATTAATCATGTTTACCTCCATCGCCAAGTTGCAATACCTAACAAACGTTAAAATGATTGAATGGGGTATCGAAAAACTAGGTGAGATAAAACTTTTTAACGCAAAATTTATTCATCATGAAAAAATGCCATCTTTTAATAGTGGCGAGACAGTGCCAAATGATAGTACAGAAAGTATTGCTCAAGAAAAAACAACCGTTGATGATAAGAATCAATCCATAGAAGTCACACCAAAAGACAAACCTAAAGTAAATAATAACAAATGTAAATTATTTCAACCTCCTAAGAACGAAGCTAATCAGCGTGATATAAAAAGAAAAAGAGCGCTTGAAAAACTAAAGACACTTAACAGTAAAAATGTTAGGGAATTAACTTTACAAGATCTTATCGAAGCGCAAAAAGCCTATCAGATATTAATGGGTGATTCGGCTGGCATTGTGCTTTCTTGTAAAGGCAAAACATCCGGTTCGCGTGTTCAAATTGGCAAAAAAAATTATCATTTACCGCATGGCAGGGATCGTATGTCAATTGGCGCTAAAAGTGAAATTAAAACAAAAATCGCAGCGATTTATCAGGAAATAAATTCACAAAGACCATAAATTGTATATATTAAAAATTAAATGGATATATAATACCCAGTATGATCTTATTTTTACGTAGAGATGTATGTCAATTCAAACTGAAGAAGGAAAAACAAGATTATCTGATGAAGTTTCAAGTGCATCCAACAGCTCTATTAATAAACTATTTGACTATATAAAAAACAAATGTTAAGCTATTAGCCATGATGATTTTATTTTTACGGTGAGATGTATGCCTATTACAATTGAAGAATTAAGCGGGGAAGAAGAAGCAAACTTATTTGGCGCTGATTCTGAGATTCTATTAGCTAGCGACGTTTTGAATACGAATTCACAAAATTATCTAGCAACAATTTCAAATGCCAAAACTGATGAAGATGCATGGAATCTAGCGCATGAATTTTACTATAAAGAGGTTGAACCCATTACAATCTGGCAAGCGTTTATTGCTCGAGAAGGGATGAATGATGTTAGCAAACTTCCTACTTTGGGAAAATTACAGAAAAAACTTCAATTAGAGCTTGAAGATATATTTTTAGCTTGCTGTGAGGCAGGTCTAGATAATTATCTTCGTGAAAAAATTACATTCGAAGAAAAACAAAACAAAGAAAAGATGCTGGGATTGGTACAAGAAAATTTTGAGACAGTGGTTGATAATCTCAATGAGAAAAATACGAAAGTGCTACAGCTGTTGTACAAATATTTAATAGACGCAAAGTGCTCTATAGACAATGACGTATTACTAGTAGCAGCAATTGAAAGAAACAAAGAACATATTTTGCGTCAAGTGCTGGATATGATAGGCCTTAACGTAAATTTAATGCATGTTCAATCATCCGTAAATGGTCAAGCGGAATTAGCAATGCTTCGAAGGAATTATCCAATATGGCAATGGGAAAATGCGCAAGATCCTATTTCAATAATAATGCATGAAATTCTATGTCAATATATACCTAGTTATTTTGATGCTCATGTTAAGAATAGTGATCCTACAGCCCTAAGATTAGCTAGTAAGTACGAAAAACAAACTTTGGATGATTTTTTCACCGCTCATCAAACTAATAAAAAAAGTGTGGCTTTTTTCAAACGCCCCTTTCAAAGGTCAGCTGTTAAGAATGATTGGACGCTAAGCGATGTATTAATGCATGCGCTTTATAGTGGGAAAAGTCACACACGCAGTCGCCAAGTATTGCAGGAGTTAAAGTGGCTAACCAAAGACGGTCAAATCGCAGATAGCGCGCCACCCACAGTATTAGCGGCGTATGATAATTTAGCGCCGAAACTTGTTGAAAAATTTTATGCTCTTTATAACGAACAGCTTGCTTCTGAGAAAAAAAGACAAGATAGTCCTGATACGGATAGTCAGGAACGCTGGGATTTAGACCAAATTATCGAGCATGGCCAGGAAGAAAATAACCGCACGCGTCAAGTGTTGGTGCGTTTGGGTTGGATGACATCTGAGGGTGAGGTAACGGATGTGATTAAGGATCACTTAGCTAAATCAGGTTATACATCTTCTTTCGATGATTTATCGTCGGCGTCGGATTTTAGTTTTTGAACAATGAGCTGTTGAGTATAACAGTTGATTAGGTGCCGTTTACAGGAGATCCCTCGCGATGCTCGGGATGACGTAAAAGATTTGGGATGACGTAAAAGATTTGGGATGACGTAAAAAGCTCTGCGATGACGTAAAAGCTCTGCGATGACCTAAAGCATTAGCTATTTTTTTGCTGCACATACCGACCTGGTGCGGCAGTAATCGATTGGTAGGGTAATGAAGTTAGAGGTCGGGCTGATACTTTTTTACCAGAATGCGCGGCAAGCCATTCAAACCATGCAGGCCACCATGAGCCTGCTTTTTTGTGCGCGTTGGCGCGCCACACCTCCGCTGATTCGTTCACCGCCTCATTGACATAATAATGATATTTGTTATCACTAGGTGGGTTGATGATGCCGGCAATATGGCCAGAGCCGCCTAAGACAAAGCGTTTAGCGCCCTTAAAATGCTGAAAACCTATATAAGTGGTCTGCCAGGGTGCGATGTGGTCTTTTTCAGTGGAGATAAAAAAGCTTGGCGTGGTGATGGCGCGTATATTAAGCGGCACCTCATTTAAGACAATTTTATTTGGCTTAATCAAGTCATTTTGTAAATACATCCAACGCAGATATTGTGAATGCATCGCGGCCGGCATATTAGTGGCATCAGCGTTCCACGACAAAATATCAAACGGGGCGGGTTTTTGGCCTTTTAAATAATTGTTGATAAAAAAAGACCAAATCAAATCATTGGCGCGCAAAGAGTTAAAGGTGCTGGCCATCAAGCGGCCATCTAAAAACCCTTTGGCGTGCATTTTTTCTTCAAGTTTTTTGACCTGCGCCTCATCAATATAAATACCCAAATCACCAGGCTCGCTAAAATCAATCAACGAGGCAAGAAACGTGGCACTTTTTATCTCACGCTTTTTTTGTGCATGTTGGTAGGCCAGTACACAGCTTAACAGCGTGCCGCCCAAACAAAAGCCCAGCGTATTCACCTGGCGCACATTCAGTTGTTTTTTGATGACTTTGATAGCGGCAAGTGGCCCTTCATTTAAATAATCTTCAAAGCCTTTATTAGCAAAAGAGGCATCCGGATTAACCCAGGAAATCATAAATACCGTGATGCCCTTATCGACCAGCCAGCGTACCATCGAGTTATGGGCGCTTAAATCAAGAATGTAGTATTTATTGATCCAGGGCGGAATCATCAAAAGTGGGGTCGCTAGGGTATGTTGGGTGGTGGGGTGGTATTGAATAAGCTCCATAAAATCATTTTGAAAAATCACCTCACCTGGCGTAATCGCCACCTGCTTACCTACCTTAAACGCCTCATGTTGGCTCATCGAAATGGTGAGCTGCATGGTTTGCATATCAAAATCGTCTAAAAATTGATTCAACCCTTTGAGTAAATTTAAGCCACCGGTTTGCAGCGTTTCGCTTAGAAGCTCAGGATTGCTCAATAGATAATTATTGGGTGAAAGCGCATCGAGATATTGTTCGGCAAAAAAAGTTAAACGTTTGGCCTCATTTAAGTCGGTAAATTCAAGCGCTTGTAAAAGGGCTGTGGTGTGCTGGCGGGCAAGCAGATAATGTTGGCTAAGTGCGTTAAAAAATACGTTATTCTGCCAGCTTTCGGCTAAAAAACGTTTGTCGTTGAACTTATCGGTAAATCCCGGCATAAAATAGCTTAGAGTTAATTGGGTTGCGGCGTGCCAATAGGCACATTGTCGCGCAAATAAGGTTTCAGGTTGGCTTAAAAGTTGTGTTTGTAAGCTTGTATAATCATAAGCCAGCTGATAAATGTTTTCTAAAAGTGTGGTTATAGCCTGTGAATTAAGCCCAGGCTTTTCAAGCAGCTTTTGGCTTTTGTGCATCAAAGCATGGGTCAGCTTATCTAATTCAGTGATGACTGTCATAAAAGCGGTGATTTGATGGGGTGATTTCTTAAAACTAGTGCAAGCCTATGACTTTGTCGAGCATTTAATCAAAGTTAGGGTACAATGCGCAGGTTTAAATAACCCCTATATCAAAAAAAATATGTATTTAAAGCAATTAAAATTAGCCGGTTTTAAATCGTTTGTTGATGTGACGGTGATTGAATTATCCTCGCCCATCATGGCCATTGTGGGACCTAATGGTTGTGGCAAATCGAATGTGATGGAAGCCATTTGCTGGGTGATGGGTGAATCATCCGTCAAGCATTTGCGCAGCCAGAGCATGACGGATGTTATTTTTAAAGGCACCCATACAAGGCGTGCTGCCGGCCAGGCGCTTGTTGAGTTAACGTTTAGCAATGAACAAGGGCGTATCCAAGGGCCATTTGGTCAATATCAAGAAATTGCCATCAAACGCATTGTCACCCGGGATAATGACTCAACCTTTTACATCAACAACACGCCATGCCGTCGTCGCGATGTCATTGAAATGTTTTTAGGCACAGGCATTGGCGCGCGTACTTATGCGGTGATTAGCCAGGGCATGATCAATCACATTATTGAAGCGCGACCGCAAGAATTAAAACGTTTTTTTGAAGAAGCGGCAGGGGTTTCCAGATATAAAACGCGTCGGCAAGAAACTTTGCAGCGGCTTGAGCAAACCGAGCAAAATTTAACTCGGGTACAAGACATCAAACAAGCGCTTAACGAACAAGTTGAGCGCTTGAGCTTACAAGCACAAGCCGCACAGCGCTATCAAGCGCTTAAACAACAAGAAGCAGATAGTTTGCTGGCCATTCATGCCTTAAAGTGGCAAGAGGCAACGCATGCCTATGAGGCAGCTAAAGCACAAGAAGCTTCCTTATCCATAGCCTATATCGAACAAGAACAGGCAGTAGACAGGCAAGCGCATGATGTGGCCTTGCATGTTGCGCAGCACACCAAAGTTGCCAGTGAACTTAAAGAATACACCACGCAGCTGCATCAAGCAGATACCGCTGCAGCACTTTTGGATGCTAACATCAAACAAGCACAGAAAGACGAAGGCGAGCTTGTGCTGCGTGTTGAGCGCATAACCCACGCCCAAAATTTGCTAAAGCAAGACCTTAAAAACACAACCACACGATGCACGCACATTGATAGCCGCTTATCAGATACCAAAGCATCGCTTGCCACACTCACTCACACTTTAAAAGATATGCTAGAGCAACAGCAAGCACTCAAGCCGCGCCAAGACACGCTTGCCCAAACTTTAGACGCTTTGCAAGAGGCGCATCATCAAGGCTTAAAAGCACAACAAATGGCCACGCTTGAATATCAGCATTTAACCAATCAACAAACCCAAGCTCAACAAACACTTGATGAAAGCATGGCTATGAAAAGCCGTTTGGAGCAACAAGACTTAACCGATAAGCTTGATGTTGCTCAAATAAATACACAGAAAATACACGCTTTAGAGGAAGATATTGCGCGCTTTCAAACAATCTGTCAGCGGTTACAAACATCTCTTAACCATGCGCTGCAACAGCAACAGCAGACACTTGAACAGCAAACGCAGGTGTCTTATGAATTACAAAAAGAGGTGGCCGCGCTAAATGCTTTTATTCATGCACGCCAATCAGATAGCCTACCTAAAACTCAAGCCAGCATGCCACGTGTGCTGGATTTACTACACGTTGAGCCAGCTTGGCAGTTGGCCTGTGAGCGGGTATTGGGGGAGAGCTTGTATGACCATGTTGTTACTGAATTAACCCTCACATCATGCACGCCACCTGCCAATCAAGTCGTATCAATATCATCTACCATCGGCCAAAATTCAGCCATTCCTCTGACACGCTTAAGCACGAAATTACACAGATTTGTGCCATTTTTTCTGCCTTATCTTGCCAGTATTTATACTGCCAATACTTGGGAGGAGGCTTGCATTTGGCAGCCTTATTTACAAGAAAATGAGTCAATTATTACCGCAGATGGCACCTGGCTTGCGCAAGGCTTTTGTCGTTTAGCACCCCAACAGTTAAAGCATGAAACCGTATTAGCCAAGCAGGCGCGCTTGGTCGTGCTTAAAGCAGACATTGCCGCAATAGATTTAACTTCTGTGCAGGGCAATATCGCTACACTCAAAGCGCTGATGGCCCAAAGCCGAGCTTATGCCCAGGCCATCACAACGCTTGCGCTTAAGTGGCAGAAGATTGGTCAATCCCAGACCATGCATTTAAATAAGCTAACACTTAACCAAGCACATCGGCAAACACGCTTAACAGAGCTTCATAAGACCATTGCGCCTTTAATCAAGCGTTTAGCGCAAACCAAAGCGACTATTCTAGCACTTGGGCATAAAGCGCAGAGGCTTAAAGAGGAAAATGACGCGCGTGAGCGCCAAACAATGGCCCTAAAACATCAGAAAACAGTGAGTGAAGCTGACTATTTTAAGCAGCAGCAAGCGCATGCGGCATGTACCAATAAGCTTGCCAAACTCAAAGAGCAGAAAGCGCAAGATGAAGCAGATCATCGCGCACTTAGGCAAGTTATTAGCCGTTTTGAACAGCAAAACAAGGCTTATGACGTTGAATTAGCCGAACTTTATGCTAAGCAAAATACCTTAAAAAAAACACAAAAAACGCAAGCCACTACGCGCATTAAAGCGCAGAAAACTAAGCTTGCTTTGCTAAAACAATGCAAGCTCACCAACACAAAGCTTGAGCACATACAACGCCTTGAGCAAAGCGCAAGCCAGGCGTTGGAAAAAGCGCGTACCACATTAGTCACCCTTAAGCAAACACACATGCATGCCTCATGGGCCCTTAAAGAGGCGGCAACCATGCTTGAAAATTTACAACAAACACACGATAGTGAGGCACTAAAAGCCTGCCTTAGCACGCTTGTATCTTCTAAAACCATTACCTATTTTGATAAGAAACTTAAAAACATTCACGCAAAAATTACCAATTTAGGAGCCATTAATTTAGTCGCCCTTGATGAATATACGACGTTAAACGCCCGCAAAATAACGCTGGATGAGCAGTGTGATGATTTAAACGAGGCCATTGCCCTGTTAAAACAGGCCATAACTCAAATGGATAAAACAAGCAGCATGCAATTTAAAACAGCTTTTGATGATATCAAGCAACGGTTTGAACATTTATTTAAACATCTGTTTAGCGGCGGAGAAGCCAATTTATACCTCAATGACACTATGGATGCAGAAACTACCATTGGCATTAGTGTGACACCGCCTGGCAAACGCACAACGGCTTTGGCATTGCTTTCAGGGGGTGAAAAAGCGATGACCGCGTTGGCACTGATATTTGCCATATTTGAACGCAACCCCGCACCTTTTTGTGTGTTAGATGAAATAGATGCGCCGCTTGATGAAGCCAACGTCCATCGTTTAAGCCAACTTATCCGTAAAATGTCGGCACAAGTACAATTTTTATTGATAACGCATAATAAATTTACCATGGTACAAGCCCATCATTTAATTGGTGTGACTATGCAGGAACCTGGCATTTCGCGTATAGTTTCTGTTAATGTCGAAGATGCACTGTCGCTATGCGAGTAAATCGGTGTGTAGGCCCTCATATTTTTGTGGTTTTCAACTAAGGAACTTAAGGCTATGCCAACCATCAGTTTAATCTTAAATATTGTGTTCATGCTTGTGATAGCTGTTGTGGCCATTGGCTACATTAATCGTACCAAACGTTCAAAAACACCCGTACTAAGCGAGTCACCTTCTTTAGGTAAAATGGATACCAAAGCGTTTGATGAGGTCATTGCGGTACGCAAAATTAGCGTGCCTTCTAAGCCTCATCAAGCCGAGCCTTCAACAACCGCATCCTCGCCATCTGTGGCTACCAATACGCCCACAAAAACCACCCATCAAGCGCCTGTGATGTTTTTTATCCAAGCCAAAGAAAAGCGTTTATTGGCCGGCTATGAATTATTACAAACCATCCTGGCCACAGGCCTGCGTTTTGGTGAGGGCAATTTATTTCATCGTCATCAGCAGAATAACGGCCAGGGTTTGGTTTTATGTAGTTTGGCAGCAGCGACCAAATCAGGGGTATTTGATTTACAAAGCATTGGTAGCTTTAGTGTGCGTGGTTTATGTTTATTTATGCAGCATGCCAACGATCCTGCCATTGATACTGCCCGTTTTGAGATGATGTTACAAGTTGGCAAGCAATTGAGTGAGGAGCTCGATGCTGATTTATTAGATGACCAGCAGCAACCACTGACATCAGCACGTTTACAAGCTTACTATCATACGCTAGGTCTGGATTTGCCAAGCCATGGTGTTGAACGGGCCTAAATATGCCAATGTTTACTTATATAATTTTAAGATAGACCATCCTTATGGAACTACAAAAAATCGCCAAGCAATTAGGTTACACCCTACCTTATAACGCTCAAATCGACAGCTTTAGCATCGATAGCCGCACACTTCCAGCCAATGCCTTATTTGTGGCATTTAGAGGTGCACATGTGGATGGTCATGACTATATCGATGCCGCCATTAGGGCTGGCGCTCGGGCCATTATTTGTGAAAAAAAACCCTCAAATTCAATGTCTGTACCGCATTTTGTGGTAGATGATTGCCAAAAAGCCTTGGCACAGTTGGCCATATGGCATCGTCAAAGTGTGCATTGTCCGGTCATCGCTTTAACTGGCAGCAATGGAAAAACCACTGTCAAAGAGATGATAGCCGGCATGCTATTGCCACCTTCGTTGGCGACACAGGGTAATCTTAATAATCATCTAGGCGTGCCGCTTAATGTGTTAAAACTTAACCAAGCGCATCGCTATGCTGTGTTTGAGCTTGGTGCCAGTGCGATAGGGGATATTGCCTATACGGCTGCTATGGTACAACCTGATGTCAGTCTGATTAATAACATTGCTCCAGCCCATATTGCTAAATTTGGGTCGTTGACTAATATTGCGCAAGCCAAGGGTGAAATTTATGCAGCACTTAAGCCACAAGGCATGGCCATTGTCAATCAAGATGATGATTTTTGTGATTTTTGGCAAGCCACTCTGGCAACAAAACAAGTGATGACTTTTGGCATAAAGCACACAGCTGATATCACTGCCGAGCACATTGAATTTAATGCCCAAGGCTGTGTGCGTTTTAAGTTGATAACGCCTTTAGGCGCAGCTTGGGTTAATTTGCAAGTTGCAGGCTTACATAGCGTTTATAATGCTTTGGCAGCTGCCGCATGTGGTGTGGCGGTGCATTTACCCTTAGCGCATATTGCACAAAGCTTATCTGAATTTAAAGGCGTACAAGGGCGCATGATGTTTTATCAGGGTAGGAAAAATACGTGTATCATTGATGACACATACAATGCCAATTTGCGTTCCGTACTAGCAGGTATTGATGTATTGGCGCAACGCTCAGGCCAGCGTATTTTGGTATTAGGTGATTTAGGTGAGCTTGGTGATTGGACAAAAGCGCATCATGAGCAAATTGGTCTTTATGCCAAACAAAAAGGCCTTGACAAGCTGATAACTTACGGTAGTCATAGCGCGTATTCAAGTGATGCATTTGGTGTAGAAGGTTATCATTATGCCAGCCAAGACACACTGATAGCAGCGTTAGAGCAAGAATTAAGCCAAGCAACCACTCTATTGGTCAAGGGCTCACGGTCAGCGGCTATGGAAAAAATCATTGCACCACTTATCAATGACTAACCCAAGATATGATATGCTAGCCGCCCGTTTGGCTCACAAGCGCTTTAAACGATAAGCCGTTTTTTAAGTTAAAAATATCACGGGTTTTCATAGAGGATAGCATCATGCTTTATTGGCTCACGCAACTTATACAAGGACATTTTCACGCATTTCGCGTGTTTCAATATTTAACTTTTCGTTCCATTCTTGCTGCATTGACGGCATTATTAATCGGGTTATGCTGCGGGCCTTGGTTGATTCGTTGGTTAAAAGGCATGCAAATGGGGCAGGTGGTGCGTGATGATGGCCCGGCTTCGCATCTATCAAAAGCCGGTACGCCGACCATGGGTGGCATTATTATTTTAATCAGTATGATGGCCAGTTGTTTGTTATGGGGGCGTTTAACTGAGCCGGCTTTATGGGTGGCATTATTAGTGACCCTTGGCTTTGGGGTCATAGGGTGGGTCGATGATTATCGTAAAGTTGTGCAAAAAAATGCCAAGGGTTTGTCAGGCACTTGGAAATACAGCTGGCAGTCAGTGGTCGCTGTTATTGCAATTGCCTATTTGATGCAAAGTGCAACATTGCCATTGGCACACAAATTAGCCATTCCTTTTTTAAAACATACACTGCTTGATTTAGGTGTGTTATTTCCATTGCTGGCCTATTTTGTTTTGGTTGGCAGCAGTAATGCGGTTAATTTAACCGATGGCTTAGATGGCTTAGCCATCATGCCAATTGCCATGGTGGCTGGTGCTTTGGGTATTTTCGCTTATGCGTGCAGTAATGGGGTGTATGCTCATTATTTGGCAATTCCTTTTGTGGCCAATAGTGAGGAGCTAACTATTTTTTGTGCTTCTATTGTAGGCGGTGGTTTGGGCTTTCTTTGGTATAACACCTATCCTGCCCAAGTTTTTATGGGCGATGTTGGCTCGCTTGCTTTAGGTGGAGCGCTTGGCATTGTGGCCATTATCATTCGACAAGAATTGGTGCTTTTAATCATGGGTGGCTTGTTTGTGCTTGAAACATTATCGGTGATTTTACAAGTAGGGTATTTCAAAGTGACCAAAGGCAAGCGCTTGTTTCGTATGGCGCCTATTCACCATCATTTCGAACTAAAAGGCTGGGCTGAGCCTAAAGTGATTGTGCGCTTTTGGATTATGACTGTGGTGTTTGTATTGTGTGGCTTGGCCACCTTAAAGCTGCGTTAGGGTTATCAAAATGAGCTTATTAACTAACCCTTTTTATGTGATTGCCGGCATTGGCCAAACAGGTTTGGCAGTGGCCGCTTTTCTAACCCGCCGTAATCAGCCTTTTGTTTTTTTTGATACGCGCGATACGCTCAATCAAGCCATCTTATCACACGATTATCCAGACATACCGGTTTTTTTAAGCCATATGCCGGCATCACTTTATCCTAAAATTACAGCGGTCATCGTAAGTCCTGGTGTGCCGCTTGACCATGCTTTTATCAAAGCTATGCAACACCATGCCATACCCCTTAAAAGTGATATTGATTGCTTGATAGCTCATATTGATGCACCCATTGTGGCCATCACGGGTACCAATGGCAAATCAACCGTGACCACCCTGGTGGGGGAGATATTAAAGCATGCTGGTTTGAAAGTCGCTGTGGCGGGCAATATTGGTGTGCCGGTATTAACCCTTCTTGATGATGATATTTCTTATGATGCGTGGGTGCTTGAGCTGTCTAGCTTTCAGTTAGAACTTACGCATACTTTAAAGGCAAAGGTTGCGGGTATATTAAACATCACCCCAGACCATCTGGATAGGCATGGTACATTTGATGCTTACCAAAAAGCCAAGCAGCGTGTTTATCACCACGCTTGTCATGTGGTATATAACCGCGAAGATGAACATACCCACAGCCCATATACTCATGCCCATACCACAAGTGTTGGGTTAAGCACGCCTGCTTTAGGGCAATGGGGGCTTATCACTGAACATCACACCACCTATCTTGCCTGGGGGCATCATAAATTACTGGATACGGCTCAATTAACTCTACAAGGTCGTCATAACTGGTTAAATGTGTTGACAGCTTGTGCCATGGCGCAAGCCATGCATGTATCACGCCCTATCATCTTGCAGGCAATTGCTAAATTCAAAGGACTACCCCATCGTTGTCAATGGGTGCGTACCCTAAATGGTGTTCGCTGGGTCAATGATTCAAAAGGCACCAACGTGGGGGCGACTTTTTCGGCCATCATGGGCATTGGGGAGAGTATTAGCGGTCGTATTATTTTAATTGCTGGCGGGCTTGGCAAGAATGCTGATTTTACGCAATTAAAACCAGTGGTGCGACAGTTTGTGCGAAGTGTTTTGGTGTTAGGCGCTGATGGTTCTATGATTGCCGAAGCCTTAAAAGATGTGGTCAAAGTCACCTATGTTGCAAGCCTTGAAGAGGCGGTTTTTACGGCATACGAGCAAGCTCGAGCCTTGGATGTGGTGCTGTTATCACCAGCTTGTGCGAGCCAAGATATGTTTCGCGATTTTAATCATCGCGGTGAAGTGTTTAGTCAGCAGGTTGTGCAATTGTGAAAAAAGGCATGTCTAGAAAAAAGGCGACGCCAGCTTATGTGTCAAATTCTTTTATGCCTTTGGCATTATATGATAAATGGTTGCTCCTAGCCGTTATGGGTTTATTAATCATCGGGTTGATGATGGTCGCCTCAAGCTCAGTGATGATTGCGAATCATTATTTTCAGCAGCCATTTTATTTTTTGATAAGGCAAAGTGTGTATTTAAGCATCGGTTTGCTGGTGGCCTTGGTGGTGATGCGTATTGATATGCGCTTTTGGCAACGCTTTAGTGTGCCTTTGTTGTTTTTGTGTCTGTTTTTTTTAGTCATCGTGCTTGTGCCAGGTATTGGTAAAGTGGTGAATGGCAGTCGCCGATGGTTGGCTCTAGGACCTATTGGTATTCAAGTGTCTGAATTAGCGAAATTGACCATGATTTTCTATACCGCGGGCTATTTAGTTCGTCAACAGCATACCATGAATCAATCGGTCTTAGGGTTTATTAAACCCATGCTGGTACTGGGTGTAGTGGGTATATTGCTTTTACGCGAACCTGATTTTGGCGCCACCGTGGTCATAGTCAGTACCACTATGAGCATGCTTTTTTTGGCTGGCGTTAAATGGCGATATTATCTGATATTGCTTTTATTTGCGGTAGGGGCGCTGGCGTTAATTGCCGTGTCTTCGCCTTATCGAGTTGCGCGATTAACCGCTTTTTTAAATCCCTGGGCTGATCAATTTAATAGTGGCTATCAATTAACCCAATCACTCATTGCGTTTGGGCGCGGCGGAGCTATGGGTGTTGGCTTGGGCGAGAGTATTCAAAAACTGGCTTATCTGCCAGAAGCACATACCGATTTTTTGTTTGCGGTATTGGCTGAAGAATTGGGTTTAATCGGGGTATTGGTTGTGTTAGTTTTATATAGTGTATTAGTATTTAGAGGTTTAATGATTGGTTTAACCGCCTTTAATTTGTCAAGACTGTTTTCTTGTTATACGGCATATGGCTTAACATGTTGGCTAGGTGTACAAGCTGCCATCAATATGGGCGTTAACACAGGTTTGCTGCCAACTAAGGGATTGACGCTGCCGATGCTAAGTTATGGCGGCGCGAGTATGGTCGTCAATTGTATTGTGTTGGCTTTATTGCTGCGAATTGATTATGAAAATCGCTGGCAAATGCTTGGACTGCGCGTGCCGTCATAGCACATTAACTTTTAAGGGGAACTTTGTGACAACTATGGAACCTTTTCTTTCGCCACGGATGGGGCGGGTTGAGCATATTCATTTTGTTGGTATAGGTGGCGTGGGAATGTGTGGTATTGCGCAAGTATTGCACAATGAAGGGTATACCATTACCGGCTCAGATTTACAAAATAATCGTGCCACTGAGGCTTTGCGGCAATTAGGCGTGGTGATTTATATAGGGCACGCGGCTGAACACATTCACACCGCCGATGTCGTGGTACGCTCTACTGCTATCAAAGAAGATAATCCTGAGATAATTGCCGCCAGACATGCCTTAATTCCAGTCATTCCACGTGCGGCCATGTTAGCCGAACTCATGCGTTTTCGCCAGGGTATTGCCATCGCTGGTACGCATGGCAAAACCACTACCACAAGTCTTGTAAGCAGTTTGTTGGCTGAGGGCGGCTTAGATCCAAGTTTTGTGATTGGGGGTAAATTAAACCACTGTAACAGCCATGCACAGTTGGGAAAATCTGCCTATTTTGTTGCCGAAGCAGATGAAAGTGATGCATCTTTTTTATACTTAAAGCCGATGATGGCGGTGGTGACTAATATTGATTGCGACCATATGGAGACTTATGGCGGTAATTTAGCTACTTTGCGCGATACGTTCATAGAATTTTTGCATCATTTACCTTTTTATGGTTTGGCGGTGGTGTGTCTAGAAGATGATGAAATTCAGCGTATTTTACCTGCTATTGAGCGTCCAACGCGCACCTATGGGTTTGTGGCAGCCGCGCAATATCGTGCCATTAATTGGCAGCAAACAGGATTAATTAGCTCATTTACGGTGATGCGACCTAAGCCATTTAAACCCCTGCCTATTTTATTTCAGTGTCCTGGGCGGCATAACGTATTAAATGCACTTGCGGCCATTGCCATTGCGACAGAATTAGGCATTGAGGATGAGGCGATTAAGCGCGGCTTACAGCATTTTCAAGGCGTAGGTCGGCGCTTTCAAATTTTAGGGGAAAAACGCTTTGATAAAGGATGCGCGATGGTTATTGATGATTATGGCCATCATCCACAAGAGATTACCTCAACTATTCATGCATTTCGTCAAGTGTGGCCAGATAAACGTTTAATTCATGTATTTCAGCCACATCGGTATACGCGTACCCAATCGCTATTTGCGCAATTTGTCAAAGCGTTGAGTCTTGCCGATGAATTATTATTATTAGAGGTTTATTCGGCAGGGGAGTGTCCGATACCTGGTGTTTCAAGTCAGACATTATTAACCCAAATTACCAAAAAGCTACCAAATGCTCGTTTGGTGACTGAAAAAAACTTATTCGATAATTTAAATCAAGCCGTCGGCGACAACGACGTTATTTTAATGCAAGGCGCGGGAAATGTTGGGCAGCTGGCACTTAATTTATTAACGTTAAGCGAGGTTGTGGCATGATGATAAGTGCACCAACACCCCCAATGTTTGCCGGTCAACTCCTGCAAAACGCGCCACTGGCAGCTTATACCACCTGGCGGGTAGGTGGTTGTGCCACTACTTTGTATAAGCCGCATGATATTGCTGATGTAAAAGCGTTTCTTAAGTCTTTGCCAGTCGATGAGCCAATTTATTGGTTAGGGCTTGGTAGCAATGCCTTAATTCGTGATAAAGGCATCAAAGGAACGGTGATTGTGACGCAAAATTGCCTTAAAGAATTATCTTTAATAGCGCCAAATTTAGTGTATGTTGAAGCAGGCGTGTCATGTGCGACCATGGCACGCTTTTGTGCAAGACAGCATTTGGCCGGGGCTGAGTTTTGGGCAGGTATTCCAGGAACGATGGGCGGCGCCTTACGTATGAATGCTGGCTGCTTTAATGATGAAACATGGAATTATGTGGTCGAAGTTCAAACCATTGACCGTCAAGGCATCACGCGCACACGTCCCAAAGCGGCTTTTGAGATTGGTTATCGTGAAGTCAATGGGTTAGATGCGGATGAATGGTTTGTGGCGGCCACCTGTTGCCTACCATTTGGTGATAAACCAACCTCTTTGGCCAAAATTAAACAATTATTAGCACATCGCGCCGCCACACAACCTACCAGTCAACACAATTGCGGATCAGTTTTTCGTAACCCACCCAATCAATTTGCGGCGAAATTGATTGAATCTTGTGGCCTTAAGGGCAGGCGCCTTGGCGGTGCGTTTGTGTCAGATAAGCACGCCAATTTTATTATTAACGAAGGCGAAGCCAGCGCGCTTGATATCGAAAATTTAATTTATTTGGTTAAAGATGAAGTAAAGCGTCAAACTCAGGTTGATTTAACCCATGAGGTGCATATGCTGGGGGAAAAAACATGAGTGCAAAAATAAATCTTATGTTGCTTTATGGCGGAAAATCGGGTGAACATGAAATTTCATTGGTCTCAGCACAAGCTGTATTAAAACATCTAAACCCAGCACGTTACCATATTATGCCGGTTGGCATGACAAAAGATGGTCATTTGTATCTAAATGATTATCAAACGCTTCTAACTTATACCGAGGCTTTGCCGGTTAAAACAGCGCAATCACGCCATCTTTCAAGCCTTGTTGAGGATGGTCATCTTGTATTAAATACCGATGTAGTATGGCCTATGGTGCATGGTCGTTTGTATGAAGATGGTTGTCTGCAAGGATTACTGGAGTTGGCAAATGTGGCGTATGTTGGATGTGATGTTATGGCCTCAGCCATGGGAATGGATAAAGATTTTGCCAGGCGGGTAGCATGTGTAGATGGGCTGTTATCAGCGCCTTATAAAGTGTTAAATCATACGCTAAGCGCGCAAGACCAACAGCACATTTGTAAGCTCGCTGTGGCTCAATTTGGTTGGCCTCTTTTTGTCAAGCCTTGTTCATCTGGTTCAAGTGTTGGCATTCATAAAGTTTATAATCTTGATGAGCTCGCATATGCTGTGACAGATGCTTTTAAGTTTGATCACACCATTTTAATTGAGCAAGCGGTTAAAGGCCGTGAGCTTGAAGTAGCCATCTTAGATAATACCGCAGATATTGCCCACCCCTTGGTAAGTTGTGTGGGCGAGGTCGTGGTAACCCATCAAGATGGTTTTTATTCTTATTCAGCCAAATATATTGACCACCAAACAACCGAGCTTGTTATACCAGCCGTTGGTAGTAAAAAAATGATGCAAGCGGTACAAGATGCAGCGTTAGCGGTGTTCAAGCGCTTGCGTTGTCGTGGTATGGCGCGCGTTGACTTTTTCTTTGATGAGCAAACTCAAACCTTATATTTTAATGAAATTAATACGCTACCAGGTTTTACTCCTATGAGCATGTTTCCTTTATTGTGGCAGGCCAAAAACATGGACTACGCCCATTTATTAGATGAATTAATTCAATTAGCGCAAATGTATCATCAAAAGCGCCAGCAACTTATCACCCATTATTCATAATCTGACGATGGATGAGCGGCCTAATCATGTTCAGATGCCAACTTATAAAGCAACCACGCAGAGGCTTATGCTAAGTTTTATCACAGGCTTGTTGCTTACCATGCTAGGTGGCTATCTCTATATCAGCGATGCTCAGCGTTTTCCGTTGCGTGTGATTAAAGTTAAATCAACTTTTACCCATATTACTTCCGAACAAATTCAAACCATTCTTACACCGTTGACGCAAAAAAGTTTCTTTTTTTTACCAATAAGTCAAATGGGTCATCATCTAATGACACTAGATTGGATTGAACAGGTGAGGTTGACCCGTCATTGGCCAGATACATTGACTATTTTCATACAAGAGAAAACGCCGATAGCCCATTGGAATGGAGCATTATTAAGTACTAAAGGCGACCTATTTGGTCAAGGCACGCAGCTTGATCGTGAACAAAATTTGCCATTTTTGTATGGCCCGCTTGATAATCATCAAGAAGTCTTACAAGTTTATCAAAAAATGAGTAACATATTAAAAATGTGTCAACTAAAACCTTCGGCGTTAACCAAACGTCCTAACGGAGCATGGATGCTAACGTTGGTCAACAACACAGTGCTTTATCTGGGTAAATATCCACTGAGTCTGCGGCTTAAGCGGTTTTGTCAGGCTTACGTCACGATATTAGCCAGTAAATCACAACAAATAACCCATATTGATTTACGCTACCCGCATGGTATGGCGGTTAAATGGAAAAGTGAGATAGAAAACCATGGCTAAGAAAATTGAACGAAATATCATTACCGCTCTAGATATCGGAACTTCCAAAGTGGTGGCCATGATTGGCGAAATCACCACCGATGGCACCATCGATATCATTGGTTTGGGCCGCTACCCATCGCGCGGTCTAAAGCGTGGTGTCGTGGTTGACATTGAGGCGACGGTGCAGTCTATTCAGCGTGCCGTCCAGGAAGCTGAACTTAAAGCAGGCTGTGATGTGCGCAAGGTTTATACAGGTATTGCCGGTAGCCATATTCGCAGCCTAAACTCGCATGGTATTGTGGCCATTCGTGAGCAAGAAGTTTCAAGTGTGGATGTGGAGCGAGTAATTGACGCGGCCAAAGCCGTTGTTATCCCGGCTGACCAAAAAATTCTGCATATTTTACCTCAGGAGTTCATCATTGATAACCAAGGCAGCATTCGTGAGCCAATTGGTATGGCCGGTGTGCGCCTAGAAGCACGTGTGCATATTGTCACAGGGGCTGTGAGTGCGGCACAAAACATTGCCAAATGTGTGCGACGTTGTGGTCTTGAGGTCAGTGATATTATTTTAGAGCAACTTGCTTCAAGTCATGCCGTTTTAACCGAAGATGAAAAAGAATTGGGTGTGTGTGTGATTGATATTGGCGGCGGCACTACGGATATTGCGGTTTTTGCCGAAGGCGCTATTCAATATACCGCCGTTATCCCCATTGCAGGAGACCAAGTAACCAATGATATTGCCATGGCCTTGCGCACCCCAACCAAAGCGGCTGAAGCTATCAAGGTGCAATATGCTTCAGCCATGCCTGATTTAGCCAATGGTCATGAAATGATTGAGGTGATGGGGGTTAATGAGCGCCCAGGGCGCAAAATATCGGCCAAGGTGTTATCAGAAGTGGTCTCAGCACGATATGAAGAATTGTTTAGCTTGGTACGCAATGAATTACGTCGCAGTGGTTTTGAGCATCGTATTCCAGCAGGCATGGTGATTACTGGCGGCGGCGCCAACGTGCAGGCAGCACTTGAATTGGCGGAAATATGTTTTGAAATGCCGGTGCGTATTGGTTTGGCTCATGGCGTGGTAGGTTTAGCAGATGAGGCAAAAAACTCATCGCTTGCCACAGGTGTGGGTTTATTGCTACATGGCTATCAACAGCTTTATGAGCAAAATTATTCAATGCCCATTTTAGCTGACAGCAAAAGTGTTTGGGCGCGCATGCGCGCATGGTTTCACGGGAATTTTTAGAGTGACCGTTGAATAACAAAAAATATACAGCTGCCTTTAATAAGGCAGCCTTAATTAATGCAAAGAGAGGTAAGTATGTTTGAATTAACTCAAAATCCTGAAAGTAATGCCGTCATAAAAGTAGTTGGGGTCGGGGGTGGCGGTGGCAATGCCTTAGAACATATGGTGGCAGAAAACATCGATGGCGTTGAGTTTATTTGTGCCAATACCGACGCTCAAGCACTGGGTAAATCCAATGCGAAAATCCATTTAAGGCTTGGCGATGAGTTAACCAAAGGTTTGGGCGCGGGTGCTGACCCACGCATTGGACGTCAGGCGGCTGAAGAAGATAAAGACCGTATCAGAGAAGTTTTACAAGGCGCTGATATGGTGTTTATCACCGCTGGCATGGGCGGTGGTACAGGTACAGGGGCCGCGCCTGTGTTTGCCCAAATTGCCAAAGAGCTTAATATTTTAACGGTTGCCATCGTTACCAAACCGTTTTCATTTGAAGGCCGACAGCGTGCTTTAGCGGCTGAAGAAGGCATCAAGTGTTTGGCAGAGCATGTTGATTCATTGATTACCATTCCAAATAATAAATTATTAAGTGTGCTTGGTAAAAATATTAGTCTTTTAAATGCATTTAAAGCCGCAAATAATGTCTTGTTAGGTGCGGTTAAAGGCATTTCTGATTTAATCACACGACCTGGTTTAATTAACGTTGATTTTGCCGATGTACGCACGGTTATGTCTGAAATGGGCATGGCCATGATGGGCACTGGTGCTTCAACCGGCGAACAAAGAGCCAGGCAAGCAGCAGAAGCGGCGATTGCTTCTCCTTTACTTGAAGATGTCAATTTTTCTGGCGCTAAAGGCATTTTGGTTAATATCACCGCCGGGCTTAATATGTCCATTGGCGAGTTTGAAGAAGTCGGTGATGTGGTCAAAGAGTTTATTTCAGATGATGCAACCGTGGTGGTGGGTACGGTAATTGATGCGGATATGACCGATGAAATGCGGGTAACGGTGATTGTGACGGGCCTAGGTGGTGATACAAGAAGTCGTCAAACAGCGAATGTTCAAGCCGTTAATCGGGTAATGGATTCGCGCCGCGGTGATGGTTCAATTGATTATCATCAACTAGACCGCCCAGCAGTTATGCGCAAACAACAGGCGGCCAGCCATCAGGCAAAGCCCAGCGAACATGCCAATGACATGGATTACTTGGATATCCCAGCTTTTTTAAGGAAACAAGAAGAGCAAGTGGAATAACATCAAGCCTGTGCCAAGCTTCAATCAATTCTAAAATTCTAAGCTTGGCACCCATCAAATCAACGGTTAGAGCAGGCAAAAATAGACTATTTTTAGTTAGAATGATACGATGGAAAAATTTATTGCGCAAAAACATCAGGATAAAGGTGAAAGGTTCATGAGGAAACAACGGACTCCCAATAAAGTCATCCAAGCCACCGGTGTTGGTTTGCATTCAGGAGAAAAAGTTTTACTGACCTTACGTCCTGCCCCTGTTAATACAGGTATTGTGTTTCGACGGGTTGACCTAAAACATGTGCCTGAAGTACCAGCAATTTATACCAACGTAAGCGAGACACTGTTATGTACCACATTAGAGCATAACCATATTAAAGTCGCAACGGTCGAACATATTTTATCTGCCTTAGCAGGCCTTGAAATTGACAATGCTTATATTGATATTAATGCCCCTGAAATACCAATTATGGATGGTAGCGCCGCACCTTTTGTATTTTTAATTCAAGCAGCAGGTATTTGCGAGCAAACAATTTCTAAACGTTATATCCGCATTTTAAAACCAATTCGCGTGGAAGAACAAAATAAATTTGTGCAATTATTGCCTTATGAAGGCTATAAAATTTCATTCACGATTGACTTTAATCACCCAGCTTTTAACAACAAACCACAAACGGCTGAATTTGAATTTTCTGATACAGCTTATGTAAAAGAAGTGTGTCGGGCGCGCACATTTGGGTTTCTGTCCGATTATGAAAAGTTAAGAGCGCACAACCTCGCGCGCGGCGGCAGCTTGGATAATGCCATAGTGGTCGATAATTACCGAGTTTTAAACGAGGATGGTTTGCGTTTTGAGCAAGAATTTGTTGCTCATAAAATTTTGGATGTCATAGGTGACTTGGCTTTATTAGGCTGCGGTTTAATCGGGCGCTTTGAAGGGTATAAATCAGGTCATGAGCTTAACAATAAATTACTAAGAAAGCTTATGCTTGAGCAAGATGCCTGGGAATATGCTTATCAAGAAATGGCGCTTCCTCCCTTAACGCGTGGCTCTTTGGCGCTATCTGCTGAATTGGGTTATTAACTTACGTTCTTTTTTGATCTTTGTCTATACTAGTCTTGTAAAATTTAAGATAAAAGCTCATTAAAGGAGCAATAGTATGGCATCTTCAGAAGAAAATGACCTTAAACCTTATACGAATTCATCCTCTGGTCTCCGACCTCGAGCGGTCAATGCACTCACGCATTCTGCTCAGTGGTTTTTTTCAAAAGCGCATGATTATGTTTATTTCAATCCACGATTTAATGCACATACAACCACAACACCCATTACGCTTTATTGTGTGCATGGTACTGCCGATTATCCAGGAAGCTTAAGACCTTTAGCGCACCGTCTTTTAGACACCAACCTGCCTTCCACGATTGAAAAAATCGTGCTACTAAATTTCTCGCACCGCTTTAAAGGCAAAAGCGTTGAGTTTTTCGCTCAAGAATTAAAACAACACATAGCGCAAAACCATGTCCAGCGCGTTATTCTTATTGGTCATTCTCGTGGCGGATTAATCAACGCTTATTTTGCGGAATTTCTAGCGCATGATGTGCAAATTGATGCACTTATTAATTATGCGGCTCCGTTTCAAGGGTCAAAAAAAGCACGTTTTCCTTTAACCTTTTTTTCAAATTCAGTCCAAGAGATGCGCCTATCGAGTGAATTTTTAGAGGCATTAAAGCAGAAAATTAGTCATTCGATGTACGCTTATTATTTTATCGCAGGACCAAACGATACATTAGTGGCAAATGAGCATGCCATTGTACCGGAATATGTTGAGCAACATCCGCATTCAAGTTTGATTTTAAGTGAACCTCACGGTCATTTATCGATGTTAGAATCTGATGAAGCCATGGTATTTATTCATGAAATTTTAGTGCAATTTGAAGCATTTGAACCTGATTTATCTCGATTAAGAAAGATGTGACTGCTCAGCTCAAATAGGTCGTATTAACATGTTCAAATTGCCATTGTATATTGCTTGAAGTGATATTGGGGGTTACAGAAAGCTTTAGTTGGTTGAAAGCTAAGCAGCAATGTTAACCCTTTAAATAACTGCGTATTCCCAAATTACGCACAGACTTATCCACAGTAATTGTGCATAAAATGAGATTAATAGTTATATTATCTGCTTATATTTTGGTGTTTATAGCAGGTTTAAGCAGAAATATATCAAAATTAATAAAACTTGCTAAATAAGTTATCCACAAATGGCTAAAAAGATAGGTAAAAGCTCAATAAAGCTAGTCTTGGAGGATTTTTGTCGAAGCTAGGCGGTGTAAGGCTTGTTTTAAAGGCAGATATTGACACATCTCAGCGGTTTGACGAATAAGGGTTTGGGTTGGTGACGACAGTGTTTTTTTAATTGTTTGAGCAGGTTTAAGTGAAAACGATGGTAAATCAGGCAGAAGCTTGATTTTTATCGACAATAATTGTGGTAAATGCGCTTTTTTGCGTAATGCATCGCGCAGGTAAGGCAATTGATAGCGCAGTTCTGTGGCAAAGCTTGTATTAGTGACATTGAGCATCAAACAACCTTGTTTAAAGCTTACTACATGGCAGTGTGTCGATAAATGCACAGGTAAAAGCATTTGAATTTTGCGCGTAAGTTCTTCAAACCAAATCGTTTGCTGTATAATTTTCGATAAATTTGGATTCATGCAGTGATTAATGCGGTTCATAAGGATGCAACTAGAAAATTAATAAGCTCTGAATTATTATAAGCAATTCATCTTAATTGTCACCTTTAGAGCGAGGCGTTATGACTCCTACCCGATATGTTGGCAGACTACATTGGTTAATTTTTTTAAATCCAACTTTACTCGCTTTGCTAGCAATGAGTGGTTTGTTTATCAACGAGCTACTCAATATGGCGCTGTTAATATTATTGGCTGCCATCTTATGGTGGGCAGCCACCTGGCTTAATTATTATGCCTCCTCACTTAGCATTGGGCCCAAAAGCGTGGTATTTCGTACAGGAATTTTAGTGCGTAATACCTGTGATATTCCACTTAATAAAATCGAAAGCGTTGATATTAAGCAGTCAATTATTGGTAGCATATGCCGCTATGGTTCATTAACTGTGGTTGGTACAGGCGGCACCCAGCAAGTTATCCATTATCTGGATAGACCCCTTACATGTCGCCGTTACATTGAATCTTTGATGCATGAAGACTCAATAGAATAATCCTCACGCATCATTGGCATCAGCAGGCAGAGTTTCACAAAAATCACATGCTTCATTCGGACAAATAGATTGGGTACCAAAACGCTTGGTTTCTTTGATGGTTAAAATAGGCC
Organism: Legionella sp.; assembly: GCA_002863045.1. Taxonomy (GTDB): domain Bacteria; phylum Pseudomonadota; class Gammaproteobacteria; order Legionellales; family Legionellaceae; genus Legionella_C. The sequence goes on along the minus strand of PKDH01000066.1, from coordinate 4,873 downwards.
AGGTACATTTTGGACAAGGTTTATCAATGGGCTTGTTCCAAAGCGCATAATTGCATTTAGGATAATTTTTACAGGAGAAGAAAATTTTTCCTTTGCGTGATTTACGCTGCAAGAGGGTGGCGTTGGTGCATTTTGGGCAAGTAACAAGCGTATCTACAGGTTTTTCAAGTGGCTCGATATAACGGCATTGAGGATAGTTGCTACAGCTGATAAAGCGACCATAACGCCCCGACTTGATATGCAGCTCATGTTGGCAATCAGGGCAACTGCGACCCTCAACAACCGTCGGTTGCACGGCTTCGAGCACGTTTCCAGCCAAATCTTGGGTATAATCACAATCAGGATAACCTGTACAACCAATAAAACGTCCACGCTTGCCTAATCGAATAGCCAAAGGTTTTTGGCATTTAGGGCAGGTTTCTTCCAATACCTCAGAGGTCACATCCTTGCGCTGTACGGTTGTATCAATATCCTGAATTTGCTGAGTGAAGGGTTGCCAAAAGGTTTCTAATACTGGAATCCAGTCTTTTTCACCCCGAGAGATGGCGTCTAAGGTATCTTCTAATTGGGCGGTAAAATGATAATCCACATAGCGGGTAAAATAATGAGTTAAAAACCGATTTACAACGCGGCCCACATCGGTTGGAATAAAACGTTTTTTCTCAGAAATTACATACTCTCTTTGTTGCAGCGTATGAATAATGGCCGCGTAAGTAGAAGGCCTGCCAATATCATGTTCTTCTAATGCTTTAACCAGCGATGCTTCAGAATAACGCGGTGGTGGCTCGGTGAAATGTTGAGTCGGAACCACATCATTTAAAGTGACTTTTGTACCAATATTTAGCTCAGGTAAAAGTGTACCTTGCGCCTCATCATCTTTGGTATCATCAAAACTTTCTTCATAAACGGTTAGAAATCCTGGGAAAGCGATAACCGAACCATTGGCACGAAATAAGTGCGCTTTGCTAGCACTTAAATCAATCGCAACTGTATCAATCAAGGCATCACTCATTTGACACGCCACACTGCGTTGCCAAATTAAAGTGTAAAGCTTTAGTTGGTCAGGGGTGAGGGTTGCATGTAGCATTTCAGGTGTGCGAGTGATGGCTGTTGGGCGGATGGCTTCATGCGCTTCTTGTGCGTTTTTAGATTTTGTTTTATAAGCACGAGGTGCTGAGGCTAGATAATCTTTGGCGTACCGCTTAGCGATATAATCACGAATATCAGCGATGGCTTCTTTTGCTAGGTTAACCGAATCGGTACGCATGTAAGTAATTAAACCTGTGGTGCCACTACCAATGTCAATCCCTTCGTATAACTGTTGAGCCACCATCATGGTTTTTCGGGCAGTAAAACCTAATTTTCTGGCCGCTTCTTGTTGGATGGTTGAGGTAATAAAAGGTGGCGCGGGTTTACGTTTGCGTTGCTTCTTATCGATATGCTCGACTAAAAGCGTGCCGGCAGCTGTAGCAAGTAGGGTTTGTTGAATTTCCTTAGCATGTTTGGCGTCAGTGATACTAAATTGAGTTAATTTTAACTCATTGAAATGAGTTAATCTTGCTTGGAATGATTGGGCCTGTGCTTGACAAAAGGCAGTCACTTTCCAATGTTCTTTCGCCACAAATTGTTCAATTTGTTCTTCGCGTTCGGTAATTAAGCGCAAAGCCGGGCTTTGTACGCGGCCTGCTGAAAGGCCTGGGCGGATTTTTTTCCATAAAAGTGGTGATAAATTAAAGCCTACGAGATAGTCCAGTGCGCGGCGTGCTTGTTGAGCATTGACCAAATCCATCGAAATAACGCGTGGCTTAGCAATGGCTTCTTGAATGGCCGATTTGGTGATTTCATTAAAAAAAATACGGTGCACCGTTTTATTTTTGAGTAATTTTTTCTGCTGCATCAGCTCATAAATATGCCAAGAAATAGCTTCACCCTCGCGGTCAGGGTCAGTCGCTAGTAACAAAGTGTCGGCTGCTTTAAGTGCTTTGGCAATGGCATCAATATGACGTTTGTTTTTGTCAACCGCACAATAGGTCATTTTGAAATGATTTTGGGGGTCTACTGATCCCTTCTTAGGTAATAAATCACGCACATGGCCATATGAAGCTAGTACGTGATAACCTTTACCTAGATACTTTTGAATAGTTTTAGCTTTGGCTGGGGATTCTACGATAACAAGCGATTGCGACATAATCAGTTAATCCTTAAAATCTATTAATGCTTGGGCAGGTTATCTTCTTGTTGATACAGTAGCAAATCTAAAAAAGCCAACTGATGTTCGTTAAGATGTTCCGCAAGTACATTGCGAATGGTCCATTTGGTTTCTTGTAATGTCACAAAACGTGACTCAGAAAACAACAATTGGGTGATAACTTTTTCCATGGTCTCAGAGGGCAGCATTTGCCAAAGTAAAAGACGGTTTAAAAATTGATAGCTAGGTTTGGTCAATTTATGCTTTTCCTCGACGGTAAATACACGCATGGATAAAGCAGATGCTGGCTTGAAAATCATCAACTCATTAGGCGAAGAGGTCGTATCCTCGGCACTACTTTGCAATTTGTTTTGAGTCATTTGTGTTAAGCTTTTTTCGAAAAAATGCATTAACATTTGCAATAAATTATCTGTCATAGGTTACCTTAAATATCAAGCTTAGCTTTTTTTCTCTAGCATAAGCTCATAAGATGAATAAAAAGAATTCTTATGCTCTACTGCGTGCATAACCACCCGGAACTGCTTGAATCAACCCTTCAAGTTCAAGTTCGGTCAATGCGCAGGCAAGTTCATCCACTGCATATTGACTACGCTGTAAAATTAAATCAAAACTTGTGGTCTCAAACCCAATCCATTGCATCAATGGTTGTTCTATATCAAGCATTGTTGATGCAGGCCAAGCACTATACGCTGCTTGTTTGTGGCTAAATTGCTCTAAAATATCTTGTACAGTGGTTATCAACTGCGCACCTTGTTGTAATAAATGATGACACCCTTGTGCTTGTGGATTGTGAATCGAACCTGGGATGGCAAACACATCCCGATTTTGCTCTAAAGCAAAACGTGCCGTAATCAATGAGCCACTTTTAATTGCCGCCTCAACCACCAATGTGGCCAAAGATAATCCACTTATTATACGGTTTCTACGGGGGAAATGTCTAGGGTTTGGCGATGTTTTAAGCGGAAATTCGGTTAAAATAACGCCTTTTTCGCCGATTTCGCTCGCAAGCTTTTGATGTGTATGAGGGTAAATAGTATCAATACCGGTGGCCATCACCGCAATGGTTGAACCTGCTGCAGCAAGGCTGCCCATATGGGCTTGCGCATCAATACCTAGAGCCAACCCGCTGACAATATGAATATGGTGGGCGGCCAGCTCATAGGCAAACTGCCAAGCGATATCACGGCCGGTGGCAGAGGGCTTGCGGGTGCCAACCATGGCCAAAAGACAAGGATGAGTTAAGCAGGTGATATCACCTATGGCATATAAAACCGGTGGTGGGTCATGAATTTCCTTAAGAAGACTTGGATAGTGCGCATCATCCCAAGTTAAAATATGATGGGTTGGATGCGCATTTTCCCAACTTAAATCAGCTTCTATGGCATGCCTTACATCTTGCTTTAGGGTATGCGCAAGTTTAGATGTTATGCCAAGTGCTATTAATTCTTGAGCAGATAAGCCAAATAATTCATTCAAGTCAGGAAAACGACGTTGTAACTTTTTAATGCCGATAGGGCCTAAACCTGCTAGGCGATTAAGCGCAAGCAAAGAAATTTTATTACTCACGGATTGGTTACCACATCATGCAAATGAATTGCCCGGGTGGAACGCACAACCAACGCAAAACTTGTTTGTGAGAAGGTACGAAAAATCATCAACTCACCCAAGCGCTCTTTGGGCAGTACCAGCGCCTGTCCGGTTAAAGGATCATTGATAATGCGTTTGCGTTTATAAATGGCTAATACATCACCTGCTTCTAAACCGGCATCTTGGCCACGGTTAAGGGTTGCGACCAGGCCCACAGCACCTTGAGTATAATTAGGTGGTAAATCAATAATAGAGGCTTTTATCGGGAAATTAGGCGCTTTGGGCTCAAAATATAATTTAAATTCGGGAAAATCATCGAGCATGACGCGATCTTTTAAACGCACGCCTTCGGTAATTTCTGTCAATAAAATGGTTGCAGGATTGCCGGCTTTAACCAATTGACCATAGCCCACTAAAGTCGCTTTATAGCCTAGTACTCGCTGGCTTATAGGTTCAATATAAGCTTTGCCCGGGCGATAAAGCGTGTAAGGCACCGTCGTTTCAGCTGGCAAACTATGGGGTGCACATAAATTTTTGACATACACCTCATCGCCTTGACCACCTAGCATATGTTCACCAATAAAAGCGACCACATAAGGCGCTTGCTGCAGTTTATCTTTATCCATAACCAATGAGGCATTTAAAAAAGGTTGGATATCAGTTAAGGGAATAGCAGGTATGGGCTGCCCTAATTGCATCGGGCGAATATGCGGGGAGAGTTTAATGGTACCGTTGGATAATACCTGTAAATAAGGTCGTTTTTGATAGTAGTCAAGATAAATCACCGCACCCACATACAATCGTTTAGGATTTTTAATCTGAGGATTGGCATACCATAATTTTTTCCATTCCCAGGGGTGGGCAAGATATCGGTTGGCAATATCCCAAAGTGTATCTTTGGGTTTAACAACATATCGTTTAGGTGCATCAGGTTTAAGCGTTAAACAAAATGTATTAAAAGATAATGTTATTAAAAGCAGCCCTAGAAAGTACCGCATTGCCTCATCCTTGCATGAAAATTGCTTCAATCATAAGAGTATTTAAAAAAGAATACAAATAACTATCTTGCAGAATAGA
>PKDH01000015.1 GCA_002863045.1 Legionella sp. | reverse complement strand
GTTTGGCCCATACACAGCTGGAACAAAACATTAAAATTAAAAGCGATAAATATCCTTTTCTCATAAACAAAAACCTTTTAAAAGATAGTCCCATTAGGAAATTACTCAAGGGTTGCTATAGTTATATTTAACAGTAACTTAAAATTCATTCATTATGAATACTAAACCTAAAGAAAAACCAATTAGACAGTATTGGCCTTTAATTTCACTGATTGTAGTGTCAGTTTTGTCAGTCTTTGCCATTAACTGGCGCGTTGAAGGCGATATGACAGTATGGATGCATTATTTTATGGGTATATTTTTAGTGATATTTAGCGTACTTAAAATTTTTCACCCCGCAAAATTTGCTGATGGCTTTGAAATGTATGATATGTTAGCAAAATACACTCGGATATATGCCTATATTTATCCGTTTTTGGAGCTGGCTCTGGGGCTTTTGTATCTTTCCTTTATCCTACCTACTTTGACTTATGTGCTGACTGGAGTTGCCCCTATAAAACCGGACCACTTAGTTTGCCACTGCTAAGCTCCGAATATATTCTCTAGGAGCCATCATTTTCAATCCTTTATGGGGTGCAATTTCATTATAATCATCGAACCACTCGGGTAGTTTTTCCATAAGTCCATGAGCGTTCTCTGGGTCATAAAAGGCCACATAATCACGCTTAAAGGTTTTCACGAAAGCTTCAGCCATTCCATTGCTTTCCGGGCTATAGGCAGGAGTTGTTCTTACATCAAATCCAAGCTCTCGTGCGAATGAAACCGTATCCTTTGCAACATAACAGGGGCCATTATCTGTAAGCCATTGCACTTTGCTTGGTAGGCGCTCGACGCTTCCAAAACGATACTCCATACTCTCTAGCAATAAGTCTCTAATAGCCTGCCCATCAATACCAATGGTTGAAGATATGTAACCCAGTATTTCTCGGTCACAAGTATCCATAGCGAATGCAATATACACTTTATCGCCATTTGCACATTGAACTGTGAAGCAATCAGAGCACCATCTGGTATTGCTCCTCAAGGTAATGACTTTTCCATCATGAGTTCTCGTTGGCTTTTTTCCATAAGCCTGGAGCAGAAGGCTATTTTCTTTCATGATTCGATAGACTCGCTTATGGTTAACACGTGGCTTACTCTCTTTCATGAGCTGATTATTGAGCAAAGTCGTTACCCTTCGGTAACCATAGCTGCTTCGTTTATCTGTGATACTTTTGATGTATGGTAGAAGAACTTCATCTTCAGCCCTCATCGGCTTTTTTCTTGGTTTATCCATAGTTTCTAATCTCTGCGTTAAGTTTGAACGTGATACTTGTAAGGCTCTAGCGATGGCTCTTATTCGAAATCGCTTATTCCTTGCAAGGGCTGTCGCGAGATCAGTTTTTTTTCGCGACCCAAATTAACCGCTTCACGCAGAATTTCATTTTCTAAGGTTTTCTGACCAAGAACTTGCTCTAACCGACGAATTCTTTTCTTCAGCGCCTTTGCTTCGCTCTCTGGTACAACTTGCTCTTCTGATTTAACGCTGGTCAATGCACCATTCTCCATAAGTTTTCGCCAGTAAAAAAGCTGGCTGGGAGGGATACTATGTTTACGAGCAACAAAAGACACTGTCACACCAGGATGATAAGTCTCGTGTACAATTTGTTGTTTTTCATAAGCCGTCCATCGTCTACGCTTCTTCGTAGATTGAACAATTTCCGTGCATTCTAAAGTTGATATAGTCATATTACTAGTCCTATTTCTAGTCTTTAAATAAAAAACTAGGTGGACCGGTTTTTATGGGGGGCATTACACTGACTATAGTGATTTTAACTTTTGGTAGTATTGGCGTGATTAAAGCCTTACGGCATGGATTAGATATTAATTGTCCTTGTATGGGGTCTATACTTGATGTGCCATTATCTACCGTGACCTTAACCGAAGATATTGGCATGGCCTTAATGGCTTTGATGTTATTGCTGATGAGTGTTTTTTAGTAAACAATAACAGGCTGGGCTACGGCTGATTGGTTACTGTGGCATAAGAATTTTCTTATACCACAGCAGTTTTTCATTAACAGCATTTTCGGCAGGCTGCTGCACATTCTCGACATGCTTTGGCGCAAGCTTTACATAATTCTTCATCATGTTTTTCACACTCAGCAGCGCAAGCATCGCAAATTTTGGCACAAAGCTCGCAAATCTCTTTGCAAAATGCTAAATCGCCGCGCATACATATCCTGGCGCATAAGTTGCAAATATCAGCGCAGGTTGTACAGAGCTTAAAGCACTCAAGGTGTTTGTCGTTTTCTAGACAGCATTGATAGGCACAGGCCTCACAGGCCTTAAGGCAATCTAAACAAGACTGCACGCATTCTTTATGATGCATCGTTACACTCCTTTGTTATTTTGAAAACTATTACCCGTATAAGATAGTCAAAAAATTATGATATATCAATCTTCCATGCTTTTTCTCCTAATTTATCCCGCACAGCAGGATAGTTTTTTAATATCTTTGCTAAAGGTTTGCGCACATAATTTGATTCCCTCAGCCATTGTTAAATAAGGAAATAATTGATTTGCAATATCATTGGCTGTCATGTGGTTACGAATAGCAAAGGTGGCTGTTTGAATAAATTCGCCGCCTTCATGTGCAAGGATTTGAGCGCCAATTAAACGCTCCGTCCCCGCTTCAACAACCAACTTGATAAATCCATGCGTATCAAAATTGACAAGGGCTCTGGGCACATTATCCAGTGTTAACACACGACTGTCTGTTTCAATGCCGTTAACATGTGCTTCTTGTTCAGACAAACCAACAGTGGCAACTTGGGGATCAGTAAAAATGACATTAGGCACAATAGCGAGATCCAGTGCTTCATCGCCGCCCATCATATTAGTGGCAGCTCGTGCACCTGCTGCTGCTGCCACATAGACTAATTGTGGCATGTTGCTACAATCACCCGCAGCAAAAATATGAGGGATATTGGTTTGCATATGATCGTTAACTTGAACAGCGCCATTTTTTTCTGTTGTTACACCGATACTATCAAGATTAAGACCTTTCGTATTAGGAGTGCGGCCCGTTGCAATTAGCAAGCGGTCTGCTGTAATTGTTTCGTCATCATTAATTTCTAATATGAATTTTTTGCTTCGAAAAGAAATAGATTTTGCTTGTGTCTGATTTAGCACACGCACCCCTTCTTGCTCAAAAACAGTGGTTAATTGTTCTCCCAACAGAGGGTCTTCTCTAAATAAAAGTGAGCTTCTTGCTAAGATCGTCACCTTTGTACCAAGTCGGCGATAGGCTTGTGCGATTTCAACAGCCACTATTGAAGAGCCAATAATCGCTAAGTGTTCAGGCAGTTCTTCTGCAAAAAGTGCTTCCGTTGATGTCCAATAAGGCGTATCAGATAAGCCTTCAATGGGTGGAATGGATGGTTTCGACCCTGTTGCAATGAGTATTTTATCTGCTGTTACTTTATGCTCATTCCCATCGGTATCACTTACTATTAATGTATGAGTATCAATAAATTTTGCCTGTCCCTTAATAAGATTTAACGCAGCGTTTTGCTTTAAAATATTCTCATATTTATCATGGCGTAACTCTTCAATACGATGCTGTCGTTGCTTCAATAATAATTGCCAATCCAAACTAGGTTCTAGATCTTTTATACCATCAAATGGATTGCTGCGTTGTTGATGAGCTAACTGTCCTGCGCGAATAAGAATCTTTGAAGGGACGCAGCCCACATTAACACAGCAACCACCAACAAAATTAGCTGATTCAATGAGCGTGATTTCTCGACCTTTTTCTGCTGCGTTTATGGCACAAGCAAATGCAGCAGAGCCGCTGCCAATAATTGCTATTTTCATATTTACTTAGCTCCTACGTTCGCAGGAGATGGATCGTTTTTAACTGTTGATGGATAACCTGCATTTTTAGTTGCTTTGGTCAAATCCTTGATAGCTATTTTTTGCTTATCATATGTCACTACTGCGGTTTGGGATCGAAAGTCCACTGCTACATGTTTAACCCCATTAAGCTTATTTAACGCTTTCTTTATTATGATGGGACAGCTACCGCAAGTCATACTAGGGACAGAAAGGGTTATCGTCTCATTATTCTTCAAAACAGGGCTAGCAAAAGAGTTAATAGAACAACAAAATAGGAACAAAGCTCCAAACAAAGCAAATATAGTGATTCCAAATTTTTCCATGATGTTTCTCCATTAATAAAATAAAAAAGCGTACCAAGGAAACGCCAGCAATGCTAAAAGCAACACCGTCACTACCCAAAAAATAATTCGATATGAGCGTAAACCTGTTGGTTTTCCGCAAAGTTGGTCGACTGAACAACGCCTAGGCGTTATATAAAGCTTCCAAAATACAAGCACTAAAAAAAACAGTGTGATTGCAATGCCAAAGGGTCGCAAGAACTCCAAATGAGTCAGCGTGCTTATCCAGGCAGCGCTAACCCCTAACGCCAACAACACTAATGGACCAACGCAACATAATGAAGCGGCAATACCAGCAATGATTGCGCCGATTAAAGAGCCATTTGCTAATTTTGAATCTTTCATCATTTGAGCACCTCTTTATTGATTAATGTGAAAATAGGGCATAAATCATCAGGGTGATTTTTATCGCAGTCTTGCACTAGCTTTTTTAAAGCAAACTCCAGTTTTTTTAATTCATTAATTTTATCGGCCACTTGCTGTAATTTTTCCTGAGTGCGTCGCTTGATTTTGCCACAAGATTTTTGAGAGGTTTGGTGTACAACTAATAATTCTTGTATTTCTTTGAGCGTAAAGCTCATCTGTTTTGTTCGGAGGATAAAAGCTAGGCGATCAACGACACTTGGCGGGTATTGACGATAACCATTAGCGGCACGTGATGGCTCATCTATAAGGCCATACCTCTCATAAAGACGAATGGTGTCATGAGAAATTCCTGTTTGCTTGGCTGCTTGTCCTATCGTTAACGAAGTCATTATCATAACCTTTAATAAATACCAATGAATACTAACTCAGTATAAACCATGGACTATAGTCCATGGTCAAGAAATGAGTAAGAGATGAGCAGAAGGCACCTTGATTGTGATCATCAGCACGGCAGTCGCCGCTTCATTATGTTGTATCAGCCAAATAATACGCATGGCGATGGGGCAGGTGATTTGTGGATTGAAGTCATGGTTAATGCCATAATTTTGGTTTGCCAGGGATAAAAATTAATTGCTTTTGCTTTGGCGAAGTGGTACTTAGGAAATCATAAATATCATCTATAGTTATCAAGTCACCAGTCTGAGTCATATTAATTGATGACCCGGCTGAAGAAAAATTTATACGAATGAGAATGAAATGAATTATTGGTATTATTTTCATCGTAAAGACTATGTAATCATAGGAATTAAATTCTGATGCGTGTGGAGCGCTGGGTTTAAATTTATTGATATCCTCTGATAACTTGTACAACCTTCCCAACAATATCTAGTTCAATCTTTTCTTTCGTATTAAAATTTGGCCAATTATCATTTAATGTCAGCAGCTCAAATTCAGGCGAGGCATATGATAATTTCTTATACTGTGATATGACAAATTCTGGCCTACCCTCCACTTTAACCGCAACGTAACTTCCTGGTTTAGGTGACAGTGAAGGATCGATGACCAACACATCATTCATCCGAATCTCAGGAATCATGCTTTCATCTCTCATTTTCAGTGCGAATGCTCCACCACTTAATTCTGGTAATAGTGCAGCACTCACAGAAATATAGACCACTTCATTAGCTAAATCTTTAGTACGAATTAATTCAATATGTGACTCAGTATCACAAGCCTGATGATTATCCAGTAGTGGAATTAAATAGCCGGAATTTCTTGTTTTCTTTACCTGCTGTTCATCTGATAAGCACATTAAAAAAGCAGGAGATACGTCCAACGCCTGTGCCAGTTGCTTAATTTCTTCTGGTCCTGGAGTACGAGTACCTTGCTCCCAATTTGTTAGGCGTGTTTGTTTCAGGTCACCAGCAAGTTCCCCAAGTGCTTTTAGCGTTAAGCCCTTAGCTTTCCTGGCTTCAAGAATTCGTTTGCCAATTTCTTTTTTAATATTTAGCTCAGCCAAATTTGCTCCAAAAAATCAGGTTTATCTATTGCAATATCACATAACGTGATATATATTGAAATCTATTAATCACAAATCGTGATATTTATATTTCATTTATATAAAGATATCACAGTATGAAAATAAAGACGAGCTTTTACAGGGATAGGTAGGATGATGAATTTTGTCATTAATGGTGAGGAGCTGGAGGCTATGAGTGGTTTACCTCATATCCAGCAGCTGACTTATTTAAGAGGAATAAGGCCATATATGGATGTTAAAACAGGAATAACAGGCATCAAGCGGCGTATCAGTTATCAATCGATATCTGAGCAGCTTTATATTGAGCCTCATCAAGGGGTTAAAAGCCAAAGTTATTCTCGTGATCAAGTTCGTCGTGCTGTTTCTGGTTTAGCTCGTGCTGGCATTATTGATATTCAATCTGAAGGTAAGCAGCTTATTTTAAAATGTCTTTTAGCTTCCAGGGATTTTTCTGTCCAAAATAAAGCCGCCATAAACCCGCCACAGAAAGCCGACACAATCCCGCCCGTTTCAAGCCCTTTAAATACGCGCTTTTCAGACGATTGGGCCTCAAAAGCCGACACAGTGGAACCCCAAAAAGCCGCCACACCTCTTATAAAAGATAATTATATATATCTTCTTAGGGGATTCGAGCATTTTTGGCGAATGTATCCAGAAAAGAAATCCCGTGAGAAAGCTTTTGAGGCTTTTAAGCTGATTAACCCCAATGAAACCCTCCTTCGAACCATGCTGCAGGCACTTGATGGTCAAATCAAAGCTTACCAGTCCAAGCAGGCCCATGGTGAATGGATACCAGCCTGGAAGTTTCCAGCAAACTGGCTGGCTCAAAAATGCTGGGAAGATGAAATCAATACTGAAATCACAAAGGAGAGAACCAATGCAAAGCGTAGGGCAAATACTGGCAAACAAACAACAACCAGCGGATTTTATATTCCCGATGAAGACGAAGAATTCCCAGAAAGTGGAACCATCATCGAATTCAGGAAGCGTTAGGAACCGTATGGTGATTGAGATGATGTTTACCAAATTTTCCGTGGCATTTCGTAGCCTCTGGCATAAAGACCTGCAAGATGAACGCTACCAGGAGTTTTCCAAAAAAGAATGGGCGAAAAATTTACAAAAGTTTTCAGACGGTGTGATAGCTAAAGCAACTGAAGTCTGTGAACAGCAATTTGAAATGCCGCCTACCATGGCACAGTTCATCGGGCTCTGTAAGAACGAAGTCAACCGTCAATACGTTAATAAAAAAGAGCCTAGTAGACCATCAAATCCGGAAACAGCAGCGTACCACCTCAATAAAATGAAAGAAATTTTAAACAAAAGGAGATAACACATGTTGGTATTAACTAGAAGAATTGGCGAGTCAGTGGTTATTGGTGAAGATGTGTATTGCACCATTGTTGGTTATCGCGATGGCGAGGTTCGTCTTGCTTTTGATGCACCTAAGTCATTGCCTATTCACCGTGATGAAATTCAACGTCGTATCTATCGCGAGCGTCAGAACGATAATTGGTTTTATGACAGAGGCGCTGAGAAAGAAAGCATTGTCGACCGGCTGATTAATAAATTTAAGCAAGGTCATTGGTCAACTGAGCCTAAACTTCATTCTCAGGAGCAGCCCTATGCTTGAGTATGATGAACAGAGTTTAACGGTAAAAGATCGCGCTAAGTTAAAACTAAAGCGCGATCTGGGGAGCTTGATTGAAAATGCTTTAAACGATCCTAAAACCGTTGAAGTCATGAGAAATGCTGATGGCAGACTCTGGCAGGAGCGACTCGGTGAAAAGATGGCATACATCGGTCATGTTTCTGATAGTCGTGCTGAATCGATTATCAAAACGGTTGCCGGATTTCATGGCAAAGAAGTTACCCGAGCTATGCCGGTATTAGAAGGTGAGCTGCCTCTTGATGGTTCCCGTTTTAGTGGCCAGTTACCCCCTGTTGTTTCAAGCCCAACTTTTGCAATCCGTAAAAAAGCCATAGCTGTCTTTACCTTGGATGACTATGTTCGAACACACATTATGACTGAAAAGCAATGCAATGCGATTAAATATGCGATTGCCACGCATAAAAATATCTTAGTCATTGGCGGTACGGGTTCGGGTAAGACCACTTTGGTGAATGGCATCATTCAGGAAATGGTTTTTCAATCACCACAAGAGCGTATTTTCATTATTGAAGATACCGGCGAGATTCAATGCGCTGCTCAAAACTGTGTTCAATATCACACAACCCTTGATATTTCGATGACGCAACTTTTAAAAACCACACTCAGAATGCGGCCTGACCGTATCCTGGTTGGTGAGGTGCGTGGGAGTGAGGCACTTGATTTATTGGATGCCTGGAATACAGGGCATGAGGGCGGTGTGGCAACGTTACACGCCAACAACTGTCTTGCAGGACTTCAGCGCCTTCAATCATTAATAACCCGAAATCCGGCAGCCCCTGCTGATATTGAGCCTTTAATTGGAGAAGCCGTTCATTGTGTTGTGCATATTGCCAGAACGCCTCATGGTCGAAAAGTTGAAGAGATCATATCCGTAAATGGTTTTAAAGACGGCCAATACCAAATTAAACAATTTTCTTAAGGAGAATGTGAATGAACCAGATAAATACGATTGATTATAAAAAAATATGGCTGATGGGTTTAGTTGTCTTATTGTTACTTTTTATCAATCATCCGGCGTTAGCATCAACAACCGGTGGCGGCCTGCCATTCGATTCATGGCTGACTAAAATCCAGAAATCTATTACAGGTCCTTTTGCGTTTAGCGCTGCCATCATCGGTTTGGTTGCTGCTGGCGCTACTCTGATTTTTGGTGGGGATATGAATGGTTTTATGAGAACCCTCATCTTCTTCGTTCTCGTCCTATCATTTTTAGTTGCGGCTCAAAACACCATGACCGCCATTACCGGTAAGGGGGCTGAAATCTCAAAGTCTGTGATTGACATGGTGAATATGGAGGCTAAACCATGAGTCTTCGTACCATTCCAATTCGTCAATGTGGAAACCGTCCCGGTCTTTTTATGGGTGGGGATCGTGAGCTTGTCATGTTTTCGGGATTATTATCAGCCATTTTGGTTTTTGCCGCTCAAGATTGGTTGGCGGCCATTGTTGGTATTGCCATGTGGTTTTTATCACTGAAAGCACTGCGTTTAATGGCAAAAGCCGATCCTTATATGAGACCAATTTATCTCAGACAAAGATGCTATCAGAATTATTATGCGCCCCGCTCAACCCCTTTTAGGGATAACAAAAGAGGTTATCAATGATTGAATTAATTACCTTCTTACTCTCGATAACAGGACTTATTTTTTTAAGTATCCTGTTTTATCAGACAAGACTTAAAAGTCAGCAATACCATTTAAAAAAGCACCGAAGCTCAAAAGCAGGGCTGGTTGATTTATTGAATTATGCCTCGGTGGTTGATGATGGTGTGATTGTCGGCAAAAATGGCTCCCTCATGGCGGCCTGGCTGTATCGGGGTGAAGATAATGCCAATACCACGGATGAAGCACGTGAAATGGTGTCCTTTCGAATCAATCAGGCATTGTCAGCAATGGGCAGTGGCTGGATGGTTCATGTGGATGCTATCAGACGGGCTGCCCCCGGATATAGTGAACGTGACTATTCTTATTTCCCTGATGACATTTCAAAAGCCGTTGATGAAGAAAGAAGGCAGCTTTTTGAAGAAATCGGTACTTTATACGAAGGCTATTTCGTCATTACCTTAACCTGGTATCCGCCTGTACTGGCACAAAAGCGCTTTGTTGAATTAATGTTTGATGATAACAACGAGCGATTAAGCCAGAAAGCAAAGACCGCTCAACTGATTGAAGAATTTAATCAATCCTGTCGCAACTTTGAATCACGATTAGGTTCAGCACTTTATCTTGAAAGACTTGAATCTGAAAAGGTTGTTGATGAGCCGGGGCATATAGTAGTTACTCAGGATAATTTTCTTAGACATATCCAGTATTGTGTCACAGGCCTGAATCATCCAGTCAATCTACCTAAAAACCCAATTTACCTTGATGCCCTGATAGGTGGTCAGGAGCTTGCTTCGGGTATCACGCCAAAGATAGGCCGCAAGTTCATTCAATGTGTGGCGATTGAGGGTTTTCCTATGGAGTCTTATCCAGGCATTTTAACAGCGCTGACTCAACTACCAGTTGAATATCGCTGGAACTCCCGTTTTATATTCATGGATAACCATGAGGCTGTGGCGCATTTCACTAAGTTTCGTAAAAAGTGGAAACAGAAAGTCCGAGGGTTTTTCGACCAGATATTTAATACTAGCTCAGGTGTGGTCGATGAAGATGCATTGAGTATGGTTAATGATGCTCAATCAGCCATTGCTGAGACGAATTCCGGCATGGTTGGGCAAGGTTATTATACATCGGTTGTGGTGTTGATGGATGAGGACCGCGCTTTAGTTGAAAAAGCAGCGCTTTATATTGAGAAAAACATTAATGCCCTTGGATTTACCGCTAGAACAGAAACGATTAATACCATGGATGCCTTCATGGGTAGTCTGCCCGGTCATGGCGTAGAGAATATCAGACGTCCTTTAATCAACACTATGAACCTTGCTGATTTACTACCAACTTCAAGCATCTGGACTGGTGAAAACAAAGCGCCTTGTCCACTGTTTCCACCCAGCACCCCTCCGTTAATGCATTGTGTCACCAGTGGTAATGCGCCTTTTCGGTTAAACCTTCATGTTAGAGATTTAGGTCATGGCATTATGTTTGGTCCAACCCGTTCCGGTAAATCAACCCACCTTGGTTTAATTGCCTTATCATGGCGTCGTTATAAAGATGCGCGGATTTATTCTTTTGATAAGGGTATGTCGATGTATCCAACCTGTAAGGCAACAGGTGGTGAGCATTATACCATTGCTGATAAAGATTCCCGTCTGGCTTTTGCCCCCTTGCAGTTTTTATCAACCAAAGCTGACCGTGCTTGGGCGATGGAATGGATTGATACCATTCTGGCTTTAAATGGCTTAAATACCACGCCAGCCCAACGTAATGAAATCGGTCATGCCATTATTAGCATGCATCAAAGTGGTTCCAAAACCTTATCTGAATTTGTCATGACCATTCAGGATGAAGAGATACGGGAAACCCTGAAGCAATACACCATTGATGGCTTAATGGGCCATCTTCTGGATGCTGATAGTGATGGTCTTGGTTTGTCATCCTTCATGACCTTTGAAATTGAGCACTTAATGGGATTGGGTGATAAATTTGCACTGCCTGTTTTGCTCTATCTGTTTCGACGCATTGAAACGTCACTTGATGGCAGACCCACTTTAATCCTGCTGGATGAAGCATGGTTGATGCTGGCCCATCCTGTCTTTAAAAACAAAATAGCTGAATGGCTTGATTCGATGGCTAAGAAAAACTGTGTGGTATTTATGGCAACGCAACATTTATCTCATGCGGCGGGTTCCGGCATTTTAGATATCATTGTTGAATCAACTGCTAGCAAAATCTTTTTACCAAATCTCTATGCAAGAGATCCAGAAACCCGAGGCATTTACGAGCGCATGGGTTTAAACCCACGTCAAATTGACATTATCGCATCGGCTCAACCTAAACGGGATTACTACTATGTCAGTGAAAAAGGACAACGCCTGTATCAATTGGCATTAGGCTCGCTGGCACTGGCCTTTGTCGGTGCCACTGATCCGGATTCCATTGAACACATGAAACAGCTTGAGCAGAGATATGGTGCGCAATGGGTGTCTTATTGGCTTAAAGAAAAAGGAATTGATTTTAAACAATATGGAGAAGCAGCATGAGTAAACTCAAAGAATGGTTTAATCAATCAAATCCGCATAAGCAAAAGGTTCATCTAACTGATAACCCTTACCTCAATGCCAAACGTGCCTGGAATGTCCATACCGCAGGTCTAATGAAGTCCCTACAAATCTGGCAGTTTGTAGGATTAAGCAGTCTGTTAATTACCCTTGCTTGTGTTGGCGGGCTGATATCGATTGGCGCGCAAAGCAAATTTATTCCTTTGGTATTTCAACAGGATGCGAACGGAAACACCTTATCAGTGACCCGTGCTGATAAAGTGGGTGAAGCAAGTCTTGATGATTATCGTGCCGCAGCAGCACATTTTATAGAAAATATCCGCATGGTCAGTGCTGATGTTGAGTTACAAAAGAAAGCCGTCTTTCAGGTGTATTCCTACTTAAATCAAAACGATGCGGCATTATCAAAAGTCCAAGAATTTTATAACGATAAACAACATGCCAACCCTTTTGAAAGAGCAGCCCATGAAATCGTGAATATTGAAATCCGTTCTGTGCTTCAGGAATCAGAAAACACCTGGCAGGTCGACTGGATTGAAACAGTCCGCAATCACGATGGCACTGTTAAAGACAAACCAGTTGTGATGAAAGCCATGATCACGCTCTATCAGGATAATGCGCTTAATGATGCATCCAGCGATACGATTCTGAAAAACCCTCACTTGATATATGTCCGCGACTTTAATTGGTCTTATGATTTAAAGCATGGAGAAAACGCATGAAAAAAATAATACTCACCATCAGTCTAATGCTGCCATTATCCGCTTTTGCTATTGACAAAAGCGACATCGACCAGCGCTACTTTTCCCAAAGAATGCCCAGACTCTCAACTCAAGAACGACAAGCATTAAATATTGCGAGACTTTGGCAGAAAGGGGACCAAACAAGCAAGCCTTTTCATTCATCAGATGGTTCGGTTCAGTTTGTTTATGGTTCAGGTCAAATCAGTATCGTCTGTGCACCTTTACAGGTATGCGATATTGCATTACAACCAGGAGAGCAGTTTAACGGGATGAATGTCGGCGACCCACGCTTTATGGTTGAGCCATCAATAACAGGGTCAGGAGCCGGCCAGCAAATACACATGATTATCAAGCCCCGCGATGTTGGTCTTGATTCATCTTTAGTCGTGACCACCGACAGACGGACCTATCATTTCCGCTTAAAGTCAGATCGATATGATTTTATGCCCTATGTTTCGTTTATTTATCCTGATGAAGCGAAAGCAAAATGGAACATGATACAGCACATACAGGCTGAAAGACGCAAAGCCAATACATTCCCTGAAACCAATGAATACTTAGGCAATCTCAATTTCAATTACCGGATACAGGGCAACGCCCGTTTTAAACCGGTTCGAGTCTATAACAATGGCATCAAAACCATAATCGAAATGCCAAGGGAAATGTCAAATAGAGAAGCGCCTGCGCTTTTGGTTTTAAGAAAACGAGGTTTCTTTCAAAAATCAGAAAAAGTCATGGTCAATTATCGTCTGCAAGGGTGTCGTTACATTATCGACAATGTCTTTGACAAAGCGGTGCTGGTTATAGGCAGCGGCTCTTCCCAAGAACAAATTACCATTACGAGGTGCTAAACATGAAAAGAATAAGTGTTTTAATACTGGCAATGTTTTTGTCGAGCTGTACCACCATGCGTTATGGCAATTTTACTCAAGCCTCGCCATCAAAAGATGTTTATCTGGCTAAAGACGCCGTATCTCAATTAACACGAATTTATCCACCAGCCAGAAATACCTTTTGTATCTCTCAAAAAATCTGTGACCGTTTCGGCATGAATCTGATTCATGAGATGCGCAAAAAAGGCTATGGCATCGTTGAAAACGTCTGTCCACGAAGCAAGGCAAACTTTTTCTATGTGGTTGATGAGACAGAGCCCAGTCGCCTTTATCGCGTCAGTATCTTTGTTGGCACTCAGGTATTAAGCCGAGCATATGCCAAAACCAAGGGCAAACTTGCGCCTGTCAGTCCATGGACACATAAGGAATAAGCACATGAATAAACATAATGATTACTTATCACCGGATACCTCACCGCAAAAACTTCAAACATCGGGTGTCAAACGGGTCAATAATATGCCTTTATTTATTGCGATTGGTATTTTAACCATTTTTGTCGTGCTGATTGCTTTGGTTGCCCAAAAACGGGCAAATGCGCAGAATCAGGTTTCTGAGCCGATAAAGCTTAAATCATCGAAAAAAAATACCATGAGTCTGGCTAATGAAGTGGTTGGTCATTATCAGTCAGGGATGATTAAGCCGCCAACACAAGCAAAGGTGAAAATAGATGAACCGTCAATGCCACTGCCTAACGAAAAAAGTCAGCCTTCAAAACAGGACATGTCAGTTCAAGATGTAGCCGATAGTGAAATTGAACGTATCCGTCAGGAAAAAACCCAGGCTTTTGAAGAAGCGGTGAAAGCCAAAACAACCGTGATGGTTGATGACGCGCAATTGCATCCCAATGAGAATCAAAAATCTCCTGATGTTTCTGTCAATGTTGATGTCGCCAATACTTTCAAAGCCCATCTTCAAAAACTACAGGGCATGCAAAACGCCAGACCCACACCACAAACATTGGGTGGTCAGGAAAATGAAAGCCGCTGGCATTTGAACTCAAGATTAGAAAACCCCAACACCCGATATGAACTTAGAGCTGGAGGCGTGATTCCGGGTGTCATGGTCAGCGGTATTTCATCAGAGTTACCCGGCCAGATTATCGGGCAGGTGTCTCAGAATGTTTATGACACCGCTACTGGTCGACATCTATTAATACCCCAAGGCACCAAGCTTATTGGAATTTACTCTAATGACGTTGGCTTTGGTCAGAACTCAGTTTTAGTGGCGTGGCAACGTCTTGTTTATCCTGATGGCAAAGCGCTTGATATCGGTTCTATGCCCGGGGCTGATAGTGCAGGTATGGCCGGGTTCAGGGATCAGGTTGATCATCACTATGCCAGAATTTATGGATCAGCCCTTTTAATGTCGGCCATCGTTGGTGGTATCACTTACAGTCAGAGCCTCAACCAAAACAGTCAACTTGGCTATAACCAGCCAACCGCCAGCAATGTATTGAGTCAGGCATTAGGACAACAACTGGGCGAGGTGACTTCACAACTGGTGTCTAGAAATCTCAATGTATCACCCACAGTTAATGTCAGACCTGGCTACCGTTTCAATGTCATTGTTGTCAAAGACTTAACCTTTAACAGACCTTATCGGCAATTTGCCTATTAACAGGAGGAAAACTAATGAAACTAAGATTGATACTTTTATTGTTATGGTCAGCCAACGTTCTATCCAGTGGTGCGCCTGTGTTTGACTTTGCCAACTGGCTGGAAAACGGCAAGATGATTATAAATCAGGTCAGCCAGTATAAAACCCAACTGGACCAGTATCAAAATCAATTAAGCCAATACAACACCATGTTACAAAACACCAAATCACTGACATCATTTCAATGGGATAATGCCGACAGCGTCATTAATAACCTGCTCGACACCACCAATACCATTGATTATTACAAACAAGAAGCCGGTAGCATGCAAGCTTATCTGGATCGGTTTCAAAGTCAGGAATACTACCAGAAAATCCCCTGCTTCAATGGTCATGGTCAATGTTCACCCGAAGAACTCAAGAAAATAAACCAGAATAAAATGGCCGCATCCGTTGCCCAGAAACGGGCAAATGATGCCATGCTCAAAGGCATTGATAAGCAACAGCAAAACCTGAAAAAAGATTCTGAAAAACTGCGAAGCCTTCAAGCCCATGCCCAAAATGCAGATGGCCAGAAACAAGCCTTACAGGCTGCATCGCAACTTGCCAGCAATCAGGCCCATCAATTGCTGCAAATTCGCGGCTTATTGGTAGCACAGCAAAATGCCCAGGCAGTTAAAGATGCCGCAGAAACAAATAAACAAGCCATACAGGATGCAGGGGACGAACGTTTTCGCTCTGGGTCTTTCCATAAAAGTTCCGGTAAAAAATGGTAATACAAGGAGAATAACCATGAGAATTTTAAGTTTATTAATCGCATTTTCTGTCTGTTTCCTTTCAGGTTGTGACAACGCAGAAACAAAAGCACGCAAGAAAGCTGAGCATCTCGCCTCACTTACCTGTGACAGCTCCAAAAAAGGTCGCTCGAAAGAAGAGCTTCAAGCCATAGCAGACGCCTGTTTCAAACAAGGTGGTTATTCCAAAAGCTCCGGTATGAAATGGTAATATTATGAAAAAAAAGATAAACACTTTGTTATTTGTATTCTTGATGATTGGCTTTTCAGTCCATGCACATGCCCAAGGTGCCGGCATCGACAGTCGGGATTTGCTTGATAATATTCTTTATCGATTTTCCAATAATGCCTCGATGTGGAGTCATACTATCCTGAGCTATGCCCGTTATCTTTTCTGGTCTTTAGCCATGATCAGTATGGTATGGACCTATGGCCTGATGGCCTTAAGACGTGCTGATATTCAGGAGTTTCTCGCTGAAACGGTGCGTTTTTTAGTGGTGGTCGGTTTCTTTTACTGGATTTTAGATAATGGACCGGCGATTGCTACCTCTATTATGGACTCCATGCGAAGGCTTGCGGCCAATGCTTCTGGCATCAATGCAAAAGTATCACCTTCTGATATTGTTGATGTTGGTTTTGATATCGTTTCAAAAGCCATTGATAACTCATCACTCTGGTCACCAGCAGCAACAACGGTCGGGCTGATTGTCGCGGGAATTATTCTGATTGTTCTGGCTTTGGTCAGTATCAATATGTTGATTATCCTCATTACCGGCTGGATATTAACTTATGGCGGCATCATTTTATTAGGCTTTGGCGGTGGTCGCTGGACTCAAGATATTGCCATCCAATATTACAAAACGGTACTTGGCATTGCCCTACAGGCATTTGCCATGATTCTGATTATCGGCATCGGTAAGTCTTTTGTTGATCAATATTATGCGGCCATGTCCAAAGACATTTTGTTAAAAGAAATGTTTGTCATGCTTGTAGTCGCTGTTGTTCTACTGGTCCTGATTAATAAAATCCCACCCATTCTGGCAGGCATTGTATCGGGTGGCTCAGGCGGTGGTGGCGGTGGCCTTGGGTTAGGTGGTGCGTTAGGTGCTGCAGGTATTGCCGGCACTGCTTTGGCTGGTGCCGCAGGCGCTGCAAGCGCTCATAGTGCTGGCGGGCTATCTGCATTGAATTCTGCATTTAAAGCAGCCTCTCAAAGTGTCGGGACAGGTGATATTGGCTCGATGTCAGGCAATAGTTCAGGTCCTAAGTCAGGTGGGCTGGCACAAGCCATGGGGCAGGCTTCTAAGTTTGCCGGTTCATTTGGTTCTCATCTTGCCTCTGGGGCGTTTGATGTTGCTCGCGAAAAAGCTGGGAGCATGAAAGCTTCTTTTTCTGCTAAAACCTCTGACACTACGGGCGGTAAGATTGCTGAGGCCATTAATCAGCGTGCCTCTTTAAAGTCGGATACTTCTACTTCCAATCAATCATCTGAATCTCAACATGTCACCTCAATGGGCGCACCAGAAGGCAGTTTTAGTTCTGGTAGTGGGGATACCACAGATGAGGTCAGTCAGTTTGTGAATCAAAAAGCATCGGGAGATAACCCATGAAACCTAACCGCTCCATTGGTCCACAAGTAAGACGAAAGCATGACACCAAGCCAAGTAAGCAACTTATTATGTTGGTCATCCTGGCATTTCTAATCAGTATGCAAATCGGCACTCAATACGCTGCGTATAAACTTTATCATGCCGATACTTTAAATTTTTCATTTACTCAATTCCATTGGCCGTGGCAGTCAATTCTATGGAGCCTGCAATATCATCAATATTTTCCTGATATTTTTAATGCCGCCTTTGGTTTAACCGTTATGAGTGCTTGTCTTTTTTTAATGGGCATTGTTTTTCTCAACAAACAGTTAAAACAGGAAAATGTCAGTGAATATCTTCATGGTTCTGCCCGATGGGCCAATATGACTGATTTAAAAGACGCCGGGATTATTGATAATGAAGAAGGTGTTTATGTCGGTGCCATTGAAGATGAAAAAGGTAATATTCACTATTTACGCCATAACGGACCTGAGCATATTTTAACTTATGCGCCAACTCGCTCTGGTAAAGGGGTTGGTTTGGTGATTCCCACCCTTTTATCCTGGAAGCAATCCTGTGTCATCACCGATCTAAAAGGTGAACTATGGGCCCTGACCGCAGGCTGGCGGCAAAAACACGGCCATAACAAAGTCATTCGCTTTGAACCAGCAACCCTTAAAGGCTCAGCTCGCTGGAATCCACTTGATGAAATCCGAGTGGGTACAGAATATGAAGTTGGCGATGTGCAAAACCTGGCAACACTCGTCGTTGATCCCGATGGAAAAGGACTTGAATCCCATTGGCAGAAAACCTCACAGGCATTGTTAGTTGGTTTTATTCTGCATGCTATTTATAAACTTCAAAACCAGGGTGAGCCGGCTACATTTCCTAATATCGATAGAATGTTAGTTGATCCCAATACCAATATTGCGGATTTACTCATTGAAATGACCCAATTCCCCCATGTTGATGGCAAAACCCATTCCGTTATCAGTGCCTCAGCCCGAGACATGATTGACCGACCTGAAGAAGAAGCCGGTTCTGTTTTATCTACTTTAAAATCTTATTTGGCGTTATATCGTGATCCAGTCGTTGCCCATAATGTGTCAGCATCTGATTTCTGTATCAAAGACTTAATGCATCATACAAACCCTGTCAGCCTCTATATCGTCACTCAACCCAATGACAAAGCACGGCTGCAACCACTGGTTCGGGTCATGCTGAATATGGTCGTCAGACTATTAGCTGACAAAATGGAGTTTGAACGCGTAGATGATGGGCAAGGACATTATTCTGTTAAAACTAAAAAGACCTACAAACACCGTTTATTATGCATGATTGATGAATTTCCTAGCCTTGGGAAACTCGATATCTTACAGGAATCATTAGCTTTTGTTGCCGGTTACGGCTTGAAGTTTTACTTAATTTGTCAGGATATCAATCAGCTTAAAAGCCGTGAGCGAGGCTATGGACCTGATGAAACGATTACATCAAACTGCCACATTCAAAACGCCTACCCACCCAACCGAATTGAAACCGCTGAACACTTATCAAAACTCACCGGCCAAACCACCATTGTCAAAGAACACATCACCACCAGCGGCAAGCGTGTTTCCACTTTTTTAAATCAGATTTCAAAAACCAAACAGGAAGTTTCAAGGCCGTTATTAACCATTGACGAATGTCAGCGCATGCCCGGACCTAAAAAAGATGCAAATGGTTTAATCACCGAGGCTGGTGACATGGTTATTTATGCTGCCGGTTTTCCCGCTATTTATGGCAAACAGCCCCTCTACTTTAAAGATCCGGTGTTTATTGCCAGAGCATCAATTGAAGCGCCAGAACAATCAGATATCTTACGTGCCCGCTTAACTAAGGATGAGGAAATCAGGTTATGAAACAACTAACCATCTGGATCACGGTTTTTATGTTAAGCATCTTGGCTTTGAGCGCTCTTCTGGTTGTTATGGGATTTCGGATTAACACGACTGATTCGATACCAATAGGGATCTATCGAATGACAGCAGATAAAAACCTCAAAAATGCTTATGTTATTTTTTGTCCTGATAATCGACCTGTTTTTCAGCAAGCCCTAAAACGAGGATATATTAACAGCGGCCTCTGCCCAGGTGGCTATGGATATTTAATGAAAAAAGTCGTGGCAACAACAGGCGATAAACTAACGGTCAACAATCAGGGCGTCTTTGTCAATGACAAGCTGATTCCCTATTCAAAACCTCAGTTTAAAGATGGTCTCAATCGCGCATTACCTCAATGGCAAGCAAAAAATTATCAATTAAATAAGAACGAAGTCATGACCATGACCAATCAAAGCCAATGGTCTTTTGATGGTCGTTATTATGGCCCGATTAAATCAGGACAAATTAAAGGAATGCTCACACCCATATGGGTCTACCCAAAACTGGAGAAAAGACATGAATCATAAACCCGATTTAAATGAAGTCATTGCTGAAAAACTAGAGGATTTAACCATCCCGGGTTTTATCGCCGAAGTCACACCACTTGAAGCTGAAATCATGGGAGCTTTTTATGAAGAAGCCTTAAGTGAAATTGATGCGCAGGAGGCCGCCTATGACTAAGCTGTCTCACCACCAAATCGTTGCCAATCAGATCATTGAAAGCTTAAAACAAGGAACAGCACCCTGGTTAAAACCCTGGGAGCCTGGCATTGGCGATGGCCATATTCCCTTTAATCCCGTTACCGGAAAACGATACCGTGGTATCAATGCCCTGTACTTAATGCTGAATCAAGATGGCGATAACCGTTGGCTAACATACAAACAGGCTCAAAGCATCGATGCACAGGTCCGCAAAGGTGAGAAAGGAACAACTGTACAATACTGGAAATTTAGTGAAGAAAAAATCAAAAAAGATGATGTAGGCAAAACAGTTCTTGATGAACAAGGCAATCCAGTCAAAGTACAGGTTAACCTTGAAAGACCAAAAGTCTTTTATGCCAGAGTTTTTCATGCTTCACAAATTGATAACATGCCTGAACTCGTACAAACAGAGCAGAACTGGTCTTTAGTTGAAAAAGCGGAAACGCTGCTAGCAAATTCTGGTGCATCTATTTTCCATTCAGAAGCAGACAGAGCCTTTTACAGATTATCGACAGACAGTATTCATCTGCCACCTAAAACCCAATTTAAATCAGCAGCTCATTATTATGCCACAGCGCTTCATGAGCTGGGACACTGGAGTGGTCATTCTTCAAGACTCAACCGAGACTTAGGCCATCCCTTTGGCAGTGACGGATATGCCAAAGAAGAACTAAGAGCTGAAATCGCCAGCATGATATTAGGCACGGAACTTGGCATTGGCCATGATCCTTCTCAGCATACTGCTTACATCAAATCATGGATTCGTGTTTTAGAAGATGATCCACTTGAAATATTCAGAGCATCGGCAGATGCAGAAAAAATCGTCAATCATATTTGTTCTTTAGAACAGGTCCAAGAGCTTAATCAAGAGCCAACCATTGATACCAGGGATGAACAACCAAAAGAGGAAATCCTCATGGAATCAAAACAAAACATCTCCGAGAAAACCTGGCTTTGCATCCCATACAAAGAAAAAGACAAAGCAAAATCAATAGTAGGTAAACTTGCTGATGGGACACCTGGCATTGCCTGGGACAAAGAACAAAAATGCTGGTATGCAAAGCCAGGTATTGATATTGAAAAAATCAAACCCTGGCTTCCAGAAAACCAAATTTCACCAGAAGAAGAAGCGCTTTCTCCGGCTGATGAATTCAAAGAAGCATTAATCAACTTAGGCGCCATAGTAACAGGTGAGCATCCCATCATGGATGGCAAACCCCATCGCATACAAATGGACGATGATAAACATGGTGAAAAGGCGGGATTTTATGTGGCCCATTTAGACGGTATTCCAGCAGGTTATATCAAAAACAACCGCACAGGTGGCGAATTAAAATGGAAATGCAAAGGTTATGTATTAACCGATGAGCAAAAATCAGCCCTTAAAGCTCAAGCCCTTGAAAACCAGAAAAACCGCGAGCTTGAACTTGATGAAAAGCACAAAACTACCGCGCTGAAACTAAAGCAAAGGCTATCCAAAATGAAAGAGGCAACAGAGCTAACCCCATACATGAAGTCAAAAGGGATTCAGGTCCACCCCGGCGTTTATACTAGCCCAGCTCACAAAATGACCTGCATTCCAGCAATGGATATTAATGGCAAAGTCTGGAGTATTCAATATATTGGTGATGATGGCACTAAAAACTTTGCCAAAGATTCCAGAAAGGAAGGCTGCTTTCATGTATTAGGTGGCTTGGGAAAACTTGCTGATTCGCCTGTCATTGTCATTACGGAGGGCTATGCAACCGCAGCAACAATAAAAGAAGCCACCGATCTGCCAGCGGTTGTGTCTGCCTTTGATGCAGGAAACCTTAAATCAGTGGCAAAGGCAATACATGAAAAATATCCCCACACCCCGATCATGCTAGCCGCTGATGATGATAAACATCTTGAACAATCGAAAGGTATCAACCCAGGAAAAGAAAAAGCTGGTGAGGCCGCCGATGCTGTCAATGGCTTTATTGTTATCCCAACCTTTGCGCCAGGTGAGCAGTCGTTAAATTCTAAGCAATTCAGTGATTTTAATGACTTGGCTAACCGCAGCAAGTTAGGAATTGAGGGCGTGAAAAGGCAGATTAAACCCAAGGTCGATAGAATGACTAATCGATATAGAAGTTTATACAAGTTGCAAGCACGTAATATTGTGCATATTGCATAGATACATCTACGAATAAAGCTATTGCCAGCACTGTACATGTCGGCTTTGATGGCAGACATGTACAAACAACCGGAAAATATTAAATTCACTTTTCCTATAAGGTTTCCTGAATATTTAAATAGTATTATAATTCAATTATCATGGTTATTTATGAGCTAATAAAAAATGGAATCAAAAACTGCGCGCTTTACTATATTAATGGATCCTTACAAAAAAGAAGCTTTTGAAAAATTGTGCGCTTCACAAGATTTAACCCCATCACAAGTGGCTAGACAATTAATTCGGGAATATCTAGATCGCCATGGTGTAAGTTATGGTGAAGGGAAACAATCAAAAAATCCTCAAGTAAAGACATAACGACAAATTTTCACAGCTTGATAGTTTTAACTTTGAGCATCAATATTGAGTACGCTGTACACTTAAATCTGCTTAGCTGGTAGTTAATTATTTGTCCTGTACCAAAGCGAGTGCCTCCGCTAAACTTTTAAAATTGTTTTTTTCATCTATCATCTCAAAAATTCCAGCTTTTTTTAACTTCCTGAGCACACGCTGGTTCGCCCCTGAAAGTATGACATTTACGCCTCTTTTTTTGAAATCTCCAACGACTTCCTCAAGCGTTTGCAGTCCTGTAATGTCAATAAAAGGAACCCATTTAAGGCGAATGATTAAATGTTTCGGATCTGAGTGTGAAGATGCGAGTGCACGCTCAAAATTTTCCATTGCACCAAAAAATAAAGGCCCTTCTACTGTAAAGACCAGAACATTATCTGGTAGTTGATGATATCCACTATGCGCAAACTCATGAGTTAGCTCTTGCTCTGTCGCTTGTTTTACTTCGACGCTAGTTGCCATTCGACGAACAAAATGAAGCATGGCTAAAATCACACCAATATTTACCGCTACTACCAAATCAGCGAAAACGGTTAAGAAAAAGGTAATGAGTAGAATAACTACATCTGCAGTTGGTGCCCGTTGAACCATTTTAATAAAGTGCTTTGCCTCACTCATATTCCACGCAACAACAAACAAAATGGCAGCAAGTGCAGCCAGAGGAATATGAGCGGCCAAAGGAGCCAAGAGCAGTAAAATGATCAGCAAAGTAAAGGAATGTACAACTCCTGATAATGGATTTGTGCCGCCATTGCGAATATTCGTCGCCGTTCGGGCAATGGCTCCAGTTGCGGCGAACCCACCAAACAAAGGCGTAAAAATATTTGCTAAACCCTGGCCTATTAATTCCTGGTTGGAATCATGTTTGGTACCGGTCATTCCATCAGCAACGACAGCAGACAGTAGTGATTCAATAGCACCTAGCAACGTTATCGTAAAAGCTGGACCAATTAGTACTATGATTTTTCCCCAACTTATAGAAGGTAAGGTGAGTTTGGGTAAGCCTTGGGGAATTCCTCCAAATGCTGAGCCAATCGTTTTAATGTCATCAAAATGAAAAGTGGATTGAAGTAATGTAGCTATAACTAGGGCAATAAGGGGGCCTGGAACACGTTTGAATCCAGGTAATTTCGGACTATAAATGACAAGCACTAAAGAAAGAACCGCCAGCATAGTGGTTGTCAGACTAAGATGAGGAAAGGACTGAATCAAATTAAGTAGTTTCGTATGAAAGTGTTGACCTGACACAGCGGGCAATCCAAAAAACTCTTGCCATTGACCAACCCAGATAATTACCGCTATTCCGGCAGTAAAGCCAACAATCACTGGATCGGGAATAAATTTTATAACAGCACCCATTTTTGCCATTCCCAAAAATAGCAACATAAATCCTGCCATTAATGTGGCAATCTGTAAACCATCGATACCGTACTTATTCGTAATACTAAACAATACCACAATGAAAGCACCTGTGGGTCCTGCAATTTGAAATCGGCTTCCTCCAAAAATAGAAACAATAAAGCCAGCTATAATCGCTGTATACAAACCCTGCTCAGGTTGAGCACCTGATGCAATAGCAAAGGCCATAGCAAGCGGCAAGGCCACGATCCCAACGATTACACCGGATACGATATTCCTTAGCCAATATTTTGATTGAAGCAAACCCGCTTTTTTTGCTTCCATAAACGCAATCATATTCTACTCAACAAATAAAATGATAATTGGATTATAATGTCATTATAATGTTTTCACAATATTGCAATAGGTACGTGGCAACACAATATGTAATGAAATCATGATTTATAGCATTGCAATTAGATATCAATGAATGAAAAACTGCTTGTAACAGTTTATGAAAGGTAGCATTAATGACCTTGATCGAAGGAGAGCTATATCATACATATGTCATTTAAATTTATAGAGAAAGTTATCGATTTAATGAACAAAAAACATGTTTTTTTGTGACTCAAAAAAATTCTATAATCTATGACAAATTATAATTCATAAGCTTTAGGAACAAAGATTTATTATGATTTTTTAACAAAATCTGATTTTAATTTCATAGCGCCAATACCATCAATTTTACAATCGATATCATGATCCCCATCAACCAATCGAATATTTTTTACTTTTGTACCAACTTTAACTATCGATGAGCTACCCTTAACCTTTAAATCTTTAATCACAGTAACTGTGTCACCATCATTCAGCTCATTACCATATGCATCTTTTATTGTTCTTTGTTGTTCAGAGTCGTTTGTATCAGCCTGAGGATCCCATTCGTATGTACACTCCGGGCAAATTAATAAATTGGCATCTTGATATGTATATGCAGAATTGCACTTTGGACAGTTTGGAAGAGTAGTCATAATTAAATCACTAATAAATATTCATAGACCATACTATAGCGGAATCCGTGATAAAATATAAATAAATTTCCCAGTTAACCACTTAAACAGTGGCAAGGGCTGTTTTAAAAAAACACTTTTTTAACGAGATGCTGATGTCAAGTCAAGCTGATAACGATTGGTATAAAATATTAACTGATGGTATAGAACTTTTCTTGTATATAAAGCCAGGATCTAAAAGAAATGAAATTATTGGATTACACGCAGGCAAGCTTAAAATTAAAGTTAATAGCCCTCCCCAAGAGGGCAAAGCCAATAAAGAGCTAATTAAATTTTTATCATCAAAATGTAATATACCAAGATCTCGGTTTATATTAAGAAAAGGAGAAAACTCAAGAATAAAAACTCTCTTTATACACTGTGAGCCAAGGCAAATTTTTTCAGCATTAAAAAAAGACTTATTAAATCTATGAGTGTAATTAATTTTATAACTGAAGCCATACAGCTTTTCTGTCTACTGTTCTTTTGACAAGCTTCATACATGTTTATTATTTTTCCCTTTCTGCTTCAATCTAGAAATTTTCCGTCGCACATGGTTATCAGGTTGGAATCTTTGCCGCTCCAGCTGAGCATGTGCATCAGTCGGCAATAGCACTTTACCTCTTCCGGAGAACTGAACCATATCGAGTTGGGACAAGTCTCGCAAGCTGTTTTGACCTTCGGCTGGCGGGCCTTGTCTAGTGCTGATAGCGTTGGGCTTCGTTCTGGAGTAGGTGTCTCTCTGGTTTCTTCCTGTTCCAGCAACTTCATCGCCTCTTGCAGTTCTGCTTCTATCGTTGGATCGGTATGGTCTTGATTGCTCATATTGTTGCTCCTGTTGTGAAATTATTTTTTGACGCTGAGATTCCATTTCTGGATCAGCAAAGGTAATTTGAATGTTGTTTTGAACGGTTAATTGAATAATGATTTTTTTGAACATTGGCGAACCATTTACTTGGATACAATTACCATAATTCTGTTGCGCCATCTCAATTGCTTTCTTAAGCGCGGCGATTGAACCGCCTTTGGAAATTTTAATTTCTTTGCCGGTATTTCTAATGACAGCCTTACCCGCCTTATAAATTTCTGTTCCTTCTTTGGTAATGGAATCAACCTGTCCAATATCAGCGGAGAAAATATCCGGCGATTGGCCTGATAAGGTATAATTGGTTTTATTTTTTCGATTGCGATATCGCATGGCGGTTAAAGCGTCTTTATCCCCTTGTTGTGCTTTGTACCGCAACCAGTCAGCCCAGGTATTTTTTTTATACGAATCGATAAGGCAGTTGCGTTCTTTGGTGTAATTCTGGCGGATTTTTTCAATATCGCTTAACAGGGTTTTACTGATTTGCTTGTAGAGATATTTTTTTTGAGACCTTGGGACTTTCAGTAGTTTTAGTGCGGCTCGTTTAATTCTGCCACGTTTCTTGGCCTTATCAATTAATCTGGCCTTAGCTTCACGTAGACTTTTAAGGTTTTCGGAAAGAAGTGTTTTGCCATGCTGTCTTTCATAAAGATAGCGCGCATAAATTTCTTTTCCGAGCACTTGCTTATTGAGTGGTTCATAGCGATAAATATTTTCTCCGGCTATGTGAGCAGAATATGGTGATGGTACAAATGCACCTAATTGATACTCAAGGTTCTTTTTAGAAAATCCTCTTGATACAGAACTGGCTTTAATGGTGAGGCCATCCTTATTGCAAAAAACAAATCCATTGGCTTTTATACGAATTTCCAAATCATGCACGGCGAGAATTTTATGAAATTCGTGCCAATTTTCTGCTGATTCTAAATTCTCCCAGCAAAGGCGTTTCATCCAATTAATTAAACTCTCAATACCTGAATGTTGTTCCATATCATCGGCAAGATTCTCTGAACGGGATTTACGTGTTTGATGATTGGTTATTTCAAGACCATACTCAACTTCCAATGATGATGCTACTTCAGCAAAAGCTCTATAGGCTCTGTATGGCTCAATCATGTTAAAAGATTTTGGATGAATCTTATTAACCGCAACATGTATATGCAAGTTGTCGGTGTCGTGATGAATGGCACTGATTCTTTGATGTTCTTTGAATCCTATGCTTGATAAAACTCGTTCCTCAATCGCCTTCAATATGTCTTCCGATGGGTTCTCACCTGGTGCAAAAGATATGAGTAAATGGTAGGTTTTATCGCCCTTGGCCCTTTGGTTTCTTGCCTGCGTTGCTAATACTTCTTGAATGGTCCAGGTGGGGTCGATACTGTTACAGTTTGATATCCTGACTTTGCCTACTCGTTCCTGTTTGTTTTGTTCATCAACAATATATTTCACCAAACTTGAAAAGCTACTCAGTCTTGCTGACTTCATGGGTATGTGGCGAATAATCATAATTTTTTCACCACCTCAAACATGGCTTCCTGCGTTGTTTGAATACGATCCAGTAGTGCTTTTACCATACGGTGATCAAAATGTGCGACTCGCCTATCCTGGGTAAGCCAGAGCTTAAACTGCCCTCCAAGTCTTCCCATATCTGCATTTATTTTGGATAACTGGAGAATATACTCCTTATCAATAGCGCTTTGGATGGGGTGGCCCTGGCCGACACGACGCAGGTATTCCGCAATAGAAAGTCCGGCTTGAGCTGCATTCGATTTAATGAATATTTCTTCATCTGGAAGAACGGGAACACGAAGGTGGCGACCGTGTTTTCTAGTAGGCTTTCTATTCTGATTGTCCATAAGGATGCTGACCTCTTAAGTAAGTGGTTTGCAATCCTTTAGTTACTGATTAATTGTTTTCTTTTTGATCTCAAAAAGCAAGATTTTCGTTGAGCACCGAAGGTGCGAATAAGGCTCGTGAAGTTTGGTGACCAGTTTACTGGTTAGCTAACTTCACCTATCTTGCCCTGCTTTTCTACGTCACTTTATAGAATCATAACAGGTTATTTTTCTTCTCATCAAGGGTTATTTTAGCCGATATGAAATAAAACCACGGAAAATTACGAAAAATCACCAATAATTACGACTAATAACCTATACAGGAAGTATAATAACCATAAGAGGAAGTTGTTAGGCAAGAATAATCACATTTATTTACATATAATTACAGAAAATAACCTAAAATTACATTTTCTATTGTTAGAGAGATTTTTTTCTAATAAGATGTAATTTAAACAATAATCAATCGTCGATGGGATGAGATGAACAGTTCACTCAGTCAAAGAATTGCTAAAAGCCAAGCTAAGAAAAATGGTACTAAAAACAACATAAATACAGTCGCTTTTCTTGCTCTTAAACAAGACATAGTAGAGGCGCTATCTGATGGTTGGCGAATGAAAGCAATTTGGGATACCTTAACTGAGGAAGGAAAAATTTCATTCTCATACAAAACATTTTGCTTATATGTAAAACAGTTTATTCGTAACGATAAAAAGAATGAGCCGCAGGAGAAAACCAAGGAAGATACAAAGAAGAAAAGTAACGCCACAAATGAAATCAAGGGCTTTACTTATAATCCCATACCTAACTTGGAGGAACTCTTGTAATGGCCAAAATACATATTACGATGCAAGGCAAAGGCGGTGTCGGCAAATCCTTTGTTTCAGCAACGACAGCCCAATATAAACACCATAAAGAACAAGCACCACTTTGTATAGACACCGATCCCATTAACGCCACATTCCATGGTTTCAAAGCTCTTAATGTTGAACGTCTTGATATCATGGAGGGTGATGAGATTAACCCCCGTCATTTTGACGCATTGATTGAAAAAATTGCCGCCGCAGATCAAGATATTATCATTGATAACGGTGCCAGCTCTTTTGTACCGCTGTCACATTATATCATTAGCAATCAGGTACCGGCATTATTACAAAGCATGGGGCATGAGCTTATTGTCCATTCAGTTATCACCGGTGGCCAGGCTTTATTCGATACCATCACAGGGTTTATTCACTTAGTAAATCAGTTACCCGAAGATATCCGCTTTGTTGTATGGCTAAATCCCTATTGGGGAAGGATTGAACATGAAGGAAAGCCGTTTGAGCAGCTGAAAGTCTTTAAGGAAAATAAGGATCGCGTTGCGGCACTCATTAATATCCCTGACCTGAAGGAAGAAACTTTTGGCCGAGATCTCACAGATATGCTTCAACAAAAAATGACTTTTAATGAAGCCATCAACTCCCCTGAGCGAAATATCATGACCAAGCAGCGATTGAAGCTGATTCGAGATCAGTTATTTGGCCAAATCGATAACGCCATGGTGATCTAATGTCAGATAAAATTAATGAAGTTATTCAAGACGTTGCCGTCAAGCATGGTGTTGTTCTGAGTAAAGACGATCCAGTTCTTATCCTTCAAACGATGAACGAAAAGCTGCTTGAGGAAAATCAGAAGGCTCAACAGGAAATGTTGGCACAATTCAAAGAGGAAATGGAGAACATTTCCTCTATGTGGAAAAATGACGCCAAGGAAAAAGCCGAGAAAGTGCTAAATGCTGCATTGTCTAGCAGTAAAGAAATACTGAGACAGGCATCCAGTGAGTCCGCACAAGTCATGAAAAAACTGATATCTGACTCGCTGAAAGAAGCACGAGAATTGACTAAAGAGACGCGGAAAATAAACCGATTTTCATTGCTATCATCGGCTGCAATGCTTACCGTTTCTTGCGCATTTATGCTTTTCTTTCTCATTAATTTTTTGAGGTAACGCATGCATCCAATTGATAAATTAAGACAGTGGCTCGATGAGGAAAAACTAAAAGGCGCCAAATATGCGCAACATGCGGTACTGTCGACACAAGGATTAAATGGACAACCCCATGGTCGTGTCATAGCTATCCGAGAAATTGAACAAGATAAAATATTATTTTTTACTCAGAAAAGAACTCGGAAAGTTGGTGAAATTGAAGAAAATTCTGCTGCTGCAATTACATTTTGGTTTGAACGACATGCACGTGAAGTCATTATTGAAGGAGACGCCGTCGTCTTATCTGAAGCGGAGAATGAAAAGTATTGGCATACCTATCCAGAATGGGCAAAAATTCGTTTTTTAAGTTATGCACCGACTTCTGGGTTACCAATTGAGAACAAGCAGGAGCTGGAAAATAAAAGAAATGAAATAGAATCTGCACACAAAGATGTTCAACTGCCACTTTCCCCTGATTACTGTGGGATCTATGTAATACCCAAACGAATTGTTTTTTACACTTATCGTTTAGATGAATTATCGGATGTTTGGGAATACCGAATAAATGAGGCCGATGTTGTGAAAATAAGGTTATCTCCCTAAGGTGCGTAATGACTCAGAACAGCATATCACATACAAAAATCATGGTTATCGGAAGACCTGGTAGTGGCAAATCTACATTTGCTGTATGGCTGGCTAAGGCATTAAATATCAGTATTTTTCATCTGGATAAATATTTTTTCGAAAAAAATTGGGTCGAACGCGATTACCAAGAATTTTTATCATCACAAAAGGACATGATTTCCAGAGAAAATTGGATCATCGATGGAAATTCGACCAAGTCCTATGAAATGCGCTATGCATGCGCTGATCTCTGCCTATATTTTAATTTCCCCCGGTGGTTATGTTACTGGCGAGTTTTTAAGCGCTTATTTCACAAACATCCAAGTATTGATGACAGAGCACCTAATTGCCCTGAAACAGTGCGCTGGTCGCTATTGAAATATATGTGGAATTTTGAGGAGAGAGTCACTCCTATCTTGAAACAGTTGCAATCGAAATATCCTGATGTTCAATTTATAGAACTTCGTTCCGATACAGAAGTTAACGCATTTATGCATCAACAGGTTTTGGAGGCGAGGTCACATAAGGTATGAGCCATTTTAAATTTAAACCACTTAGACAAGACGATTTAAACTTACTCCATCAATGGTTCTATGAGCCAACCATCAAGCATTGGTATGCCAGAGATAAAAACTGGTCATTTGATGAAATAAAGAAAAAATACGAGCCCCGAATTTTAGGCGAGGAAAATGTACCGAGTTTTATCGTTTGCCAAGATAATACACCTCTAGGATTTATCCAATTTTATGTCCTCTCTGACTCTTTGCCGGATGGAATTGATGATTTTAACCATTCTATTTTTAAACAATCGCTACCAAAAGATTTAGCAGGAATTGACCTTTTTATTGCGACTGACAATTGTAGAGGCAAAGGGTTAGGAGTGTTAGTGATTAATCAATTTATTTCAAAATTTCTTAATCAGTTTAAAGCTGTAATCGTTGATCCTAATATCAATAACCTCCAAGCTATTCGCTGTTATGAAAAAGCTGGATTTATGGAGACAAAATTGAGTCATGAACCAAATCACCTAATCATGATAAAATCATTGGCCTAAGCCCTCGGAGGTAGAAGAAAATGAAGAAAGAAGATGAGCTTGGTCTTCCTATCGAATACCAGCAACTACCACAGTTTTTTGATGCTCATAATATAAATGAAGAAACTGAGGATAAAAATGCACTTATTGAAAAACTATTAAAAGAACAAGAAATCAAGACTGTCCTGGATATGACCTGTGGTACTGGTTCACAAGTATTATATTTGGCCCAGCGTGGCTATGAAATTACAGGCAGTGATTTATGTCCTGATTTGATTAAAATTGCGCAAAACAAAGCTATGGAAATGAAACTTGATGTACAATTTCGTGAAGGAGATATGCGTAACATTAACTTGGGACAGTTCGACGCAGTCATTACCATATTCAGCGCTATCGGACATGTCAGCAGGTCCGATTTTGAAAAGACGCTGCAAAATATACGTCACAACTTAAACCCCGGCGGCATATATATTTTTGATATCTTTAACTTACAGGCTCTGACAGAAGACGTTGTAAAAAACTTCAAGATGGATATACAAACAGAAGTCGATGGTGTGAAATTTCGTAATCAGCAATATTCAGAGATTGATAGAGAAAAGGGTCTACTTATTTCTCATGATAAATATACGATCATTAAGGACGATAGCGAGCCGGATTACAAGACAAATACATTTAGCCTTCAAATTTACACAGCTAATGAATTGAGAACATTACTTGAAAATAATGGGTTCGTAGTTCTCAATCAGTATGATATGGAAGGTCAGCAGTTAATACCTAATGAGAGTCTCAATATTTTGACAGTAGCGAAAGCTAAATAAAGTAGTGATTTATACAAACCATATTATGAGGCCCGTATAGCTATGCAATATCGACTAACGAAAAAATTTGCCGTTGACTGTCGGATAGAAAGTTTGTCTACCCCCTGTAACACTATGTCTCCATTAGACGACTGGTTTATAGACGTCTTTCGTGTTAACCGGAAAAAGGTTGCAATGGTAACCCATGCAATATCCACATATACATTTTTTGTACCTTATGCCGAGGTTGGTGGAGCCAGGATGATTCCTGGACATATCAATAAATTATTAACGGATTTTCTTTATCGTGAAAATTTTACGCAACATCTTGATGAGCTAGAACGCTTGGCAAAAAGTAATATTGTCTACTGCAAAACAGTTGATAGAAAAATCTTAGGCCATATGAATGACTTCAAACGATGTGTTAGCTTTCGACTGGAGGAAAACCCAACAGACTTTGAAGGTGCAGAAAAAATGATTGCGCAAATTCCGGTAAATATTAAGTCTCTTGGCTATACAACGCCACTAGATCGCATGCGCGAGCTTCTGAACAACTACAGAAAGATGAGTTAGGTAACCAGTTCTTTTTTCTGGCTAATCCATCTATCGATATCTTCTAGCGCACATGACCAGTTCCAACAATCATCAAAATACTCAAGTACTTCTTGGCCTTGTTTCAGAGCGTATTCTGCCGCTCTTAGGGCAAGCTCTTTGTTGCCACGTTCATAAATGTCATCAAGGCCCGCAAGTATTTCGTATATAATGATATCGTGGCCACGCTCTGAATATCCGACAATATCTGTAAAATAAAGCGCATAGTCAATTGCTTTTTTTGCCTTCTCCCAATCGCCTTGGGCAAGCTGAATCCCTATATGGGCATTCAGAGCTTTCCATAATTCAAGATTTGTTTGGGTATTAAACCAAATGATGTCAATTAAGTGCTCTTTACTGAAGGCACTTAAATGTTGTTTTAATTGATTCATTTCTATTAATGGAGATGGACCACGATTAAGATATCTTGATTTTTCAGATGGCATTATATTTTTCTCTTTCGTTCAGCTTAGAATTCCAATATTCAACATACTGCTCGTAAGCCTCCGTTGAGGTTAAAAAGCGATAATGATGCTCTGCGGTTATTTTATAGGCTAAAACATCCTCCACCTTTTCACGTCTGGCTTTTTCCAAACGATGATGCCCGTCAATGACGTTAAATTGATCTGGACTAATTTCGGCCATGATGATTGGCACTGCTAGATCAGCTGTCATTATTGTATCTTCGTTTAAGTGCGTTGTTGAATAGGAAGGTATTGTGCTCACTATCACTTGCTCTGCTTGAAAGATATCTTGATTTGTAGATATGTAATGGGTCAATTTAGTTATATTGAACTCAAAAATTCCATTGGGATAAAATTCGTCACCATCATCAGGAGGTAGTGGTTCAAAGTTTTTCAGTAAATTCATTTTTCTCAAATCGAGCTCCTTAAAAGCTAGTCGCTGGACTTTGAAAAAATTGCCTCAAAGCTATTATTATCATACTATTTCTCTTAACTGCTTAGCTTTAATAAATAAATTATTGCATGCCTCTTCCATCACCCCTCCAACCAAATGACAGCTATAAAAATCCGGTGTTTTAGACAAAACTTCCTCTGCCCCAACCTGAATCTGTCGACCAAACAAATCGTGCAAAAAAGTAATAGAAGAACCATAAACCACTTTCGGAATCATCGCCCAATAAATAGCAGCGGCACACATGGGGCAAGGTTCGGCCGTTGTATAAAGGCTTAATTTACCGACATCACCGTCAAAACCGTCATTAAATAGCGTATGTATCACCGACAGCTCACCATGCATCAATGGATGGTGATGTGCAGTGTTGACGGATTTTAATAGTATTTCTTTGTCATCATAAACAATAATGGCACCAAATGGAGCCATAGGGTTTTCTAATGCAACTTCTATTGTTGCCGCCATAAAGTCATATATGTGTTTATCCATCGTTACTTCTCTTTGGCTGTATATAATTTTCATTAAACTTATTGGCGCTGAACTGGTAGTTTGTATTGATTCTAAAAGGATTTAGGTTCGATAACTCGTCGTAAATATCAACCTTTTCTTTCACCTTCAGGAAATAGATCAACAGAATTGATATCGGTGCCAGTACAATTTCATAAGATATTTTGTAAGCATCCTCAAATAGGATAACACTTGCCAGCTTATCATTCGGCACAATGCCATAAAATGCCACCAGGGAAAACAAGCTGACATCTATTATAATCCCAAATGCTGAAGATGTCGCAATTCTTGCCCAAACTGTAGTAATAAATTCCTTTTTAAGGGAAATACCTCGCTTGCGCTGTCTGGACTTTATAATTGAAATCACTGTTGAGTTAATTGTCATCCCTAGAAAAAATGCTGTTGCTGAAGCAATAAACATCCGTGATTGATTATGAAGAATTAATTTAAACGAACTATTTCCATCCGTAGCCAGCAGATTAGTGATCCAAACGTCAAACACAAAAAGTAAATTGCAAAAAATAACAAATAGGACCATCTGCTTGGTACGTTCGATACCATATACATCTGTCATCATATCGGCGGCAAGATAAGCCAATGAAAATACGATACCACCCACATTAATCGTTAGAAAACCAATGGAGATAAATTTGGCCGCCATGGTTTTGGATGCAATGAAGAATACAATGCTTGAGCAGAAAAGCATGTGATGATATTTAAAAAGTTTACTGTCTTTATTATCAGCACTATTTGGTAACTGGAACTTAAATAGCTGTTTATTATCCTCACCATTGGGTTCTATCTGTTCAA
Source organism: Legionella sp. (assembly GCA_002863045.1). Classification (GTDB taxonomy): domain Bacteria; phylum Pseudomonadota; class Gammaproteobacteria; order Legionellales; family Legionellaceae; genus Legionella_C. The sequence goes on along the minus strand of PKDH01000015.1, from coordinate 30,127 downwards.
TATTAAAAATAATCGTCAGCAAATGATGTGAAAAGATGCCGAGAAAGCAATAAATCATCGGGGGAATAATCAGTTGAGAAGCGGTAACTGTATCTTTCGGATTCAGCCATAACATATTTAGCAAAGAAAACACGATTAAAGAACCTAGCAACACATTGCGGGTTTGCTTTTCATTTGACATGCTGACATATCTTACTGGTAATAGAGCTGTAGCCCATAAAAAGATTGAACTTTTAATGAGGTAAAATATATCCCTGCCAAGTACCTGAGTGTATGTTTCCTGCATTTGCCAAAAGGAAGATGAGGGCAACCAAATTGCTAACTTTAAAAACAAAATATATAAGGCATGAAATAATATAACCAAATAAACGGTATGACGCAGGTAGGAAAATCCATAAGCGTTACGTATTAACTGAAATAAAAAAAATACGATTGGCCACCAAAGAAATTCCGATGCTGTAGGTATCCCAAATACATTAATAGTCTGAGCCTCAGCTGGAACTGTGATTAAGGAAAAAAAGACGGATAATCCTACCAACGTATGAAACAATTTCAATTGGAGGGGCGTTTTAGATTTGCCTGCAAGCTGGTTACTCATCTACAAACACCCGCTTCAGACCTGTAAAACATTTTGTTTTCAAGTTGGGCTGCTTTTTTTCAAGGATGGTGAGGTGTTCTGAATGTGCGCCAAACTGCTGACCAATATCGAAAACAATCCGAGGATCGATAAGATAAATCATATCCGACTTTACAAAATCAGCTACTAACATCTCCTGATTCACGCGCTTGTTAGCGATGTGAAACGCGATTGTTAATTCGTTGGTTTCTGGATGCGTAAAAATTCTATCAATGCGGATTAAATAAGGTTCTCTGACTTGTCCTGTGAATCGTACAACGGTTTGCTGATATACAAAGCGAAGAAATCTGTTTTTTGGGCTCCATTTTTCCATGGTTACATCCTTACAACTTATTTTTTAGAACGCAATTTTTGGTGTACCTCAAGGATCACACCAACAACAGTGTATAAATTATCGTCATAAATTTCTACTGGTAACTTTGGATTAATGGGATATAAATATTGTTCGCTCCCTTCAACCACAAATTTTTTAATTGAATAATGTATTGAGTCACCGTTCTTCATTACGATTACGTACGATCGATCATCTGGACTAATATCTTGATTGATAATCAGAAGAGAATTTTGTGGGAAAGTTGGCTCATATAAGTCCGTATCTATTACAAGGGCACTATATTCCCCATCAATATCATTTTCTGCCCATCGATACCATTCTTGTGGGGATTTCGACTCTACTCCCTTGCTAAATTCAAACACAGGCAGTGGTCGGCTTGCGCTCTCTGTCCGCAGAGTCTCACCTTGCCGTGAAATAGGCTCTAAGCCAAGCAATTGCTCAATAGTAATATCAAAATAATTTGCAATCTGGACCAGTGTGCTTGCTTTAGGATCAGTAACATCACCATTCAAAATTCTGGTTATTTTATTTGTAGGGATACCTAATTTACGCGCTAGCGCAGCGGGAGTCAGTTTTTCATCTCGCACAAGTAATTCGTTTAGCGTCTTTGCCAATTGCAATTGGCTGGTTTCATTTAAAAAAGTTGTCGTCATACCTTGACACCGTTACATTCATGTAATAACTTACATCTATGTAACTAATTACACTGATGTAAAAGTTGATAGTAACATAATTTACGCAAATTTCATGTAGATTATGTGTAATTGATGGGAAATATTACCCAATTAGCTCAAGAAGCAGCATCGAAGACTTACTTTGCTGTAAGGAGGAGGACAATCCATGGAACATCATTCAAGGCTGATCATATACAAAGGAATGATTCAGTATATCTTAGATTCAACCCATTACACACTGAAACACATAGCACAATTGTCGCATTCATCACTGGATAATATTCAGATGATATATTGCCATGATTCTGTGCCAAGTAACTTCAAATCTGAAGTTGAATTGATGAAGCTATATCAGATTATTCTTGAAATCAATTTGAACAAGGAAGACTGCTCGCTTGCTGGGTAGTTAGGTTAACAAAATATAGAAGGAAATATTGACTATGAACTGGGTAAAATTAAAAAAATATTGCGAGATATCAGGTGACACTTCTAATGCAGTTCACGCCAAACGAAAGCGCGGCATGTGGTTAGATGGTGTACAATGTAAAATAGGGCCAGATGGTAATATATGGATTAATTTAGTTGAGGTTGAGCGATGGGTGGAAAACGGCAACAAAGCAACGAATATCCGGTTGCGCGCGGGATAAGTGTTCGGGAACTTGATTCCAGCAAATGTATTAGAATCGACTTTACTTATCGTGGCGTAAGATGTCGTGAGACGTTGAAAATTGAACCAACCAAGGCAAATATAAAATATGCCGAAAGGTTAAGGGGGGAAATTCTAAACGCCATAAGCGTGGGTACGTTTAATTATCAGGATTATTTCCCAAACTCACAAAGATCAAAAATGTTTGGCTATTCAGTAGTGAAATCTACTGTTGGTGAATTGCTCAAAGAATATATGGAAATTGCTGAAAAAACACTTGAGCCCAGTACCTTTAATGGTTATAGGAAAGCGTGTGAGGCACATTTATACCCGGCATTTGGCGATATTCCTGTCAAAGACTTGTCATCTATGATGATTCGTAATTATGTGACAAAGCTTGAATTGACGCTTAAAACCATACGGAATATTTTAACCCCTTTAAGAAACACATTAGATCAAGCCTTAAATGATGGCATGATTACCTCCAATCCATTGGATAGATTGGTTTTATCTAAGTTGGTTGATAAGAAAACTCGCAGCAGCAATTGGGAGGTCGATCCATTTAATCAAGATGAAATTAAAGCCATCCTTTCTGAAGCAAAAGATCAAGCCAGGAATCTATTCCAATTCGCTTTTTATAGTGGCTTACGTACTTCGGAGCTTATCGCTTTAGAATGGGGCGATATCGATTGGTTAAATGGGATTATAAGGGTATCAAGAGCTGTTGTTCTTAAAAAAGAAAAAGGCACTAAGACAAAATCAGGTCAGCGTGATGTGCTGTTACTACCACCGGCATTAGAGGCTTTGCAAAATCAAAAGAAATTTACTTTTCTTGAAGGGGGTCGTGTGTTTTATAACCCTCGCACCAATACACCTTGGGAAACAGATGGTCAAATTCGAAAAACCTGCTGGGCACATATATTAAAAAAAGCCGGGGTTCGCTACCGCAACCCTTATCAAACTCGCCATACTTATGCTTCGATGATGCTTTCTGCTGATGAAAATTCCTTATGGGTTGCCAAGCAAATGGGACATAAAGATACGGAAATGATTATCAAAAACTATGGCAGATGGATTCCTGATACATCTACTTTGGCGGGATATACAACCGTGAATGACTGGTCCTCGCCATTGACTAGCGTAGCAAAAAAATAGCATTATCAGTCTGCGCCTTTCCATGACTCGCCAGGCAAAGAGGAAAGAAACTTTTCTTTTACATGCTTTGCTGCATCGTTAATGTCCCAGCTTAAACCAGACACCAATAACGGATCCATATCACGAATGAAAAGTTCAGATGATAGTTTTAGCGCAAGGTTTTCTTCAAATTGAGCCTTACTGATATTAAGTTTTTGTTGCTGAATATAATGTTGAAAAATGCGAACAATCTCTTGATGATTACAGTCAATATGTTCATCAACGTACCAAAGATCAAACAAATCTCTTCCTTTTTTTCTTTGATAAAGTGCACGTAGTTTAGTTCCGAGCAATTCTTCCAACTGGTAGGTCAAAATGTTTGCTTCCCCGCTAAACCAGTCAGAAGATATGGAAAACAATTTTTGATGCAGGCCTAACACCGTAAAATGTTCCTGAGTATTTATCTCTATCTTTAACTTCATGGGAGTGGCTGGCAATCCCTCCGCTATATAACGATAAATCAAGGTAACCCTACCTTGTGAGCGTTTACTATTTGGCTTTCCGAGCCAAGGATCTAAATGAGCGCGGATAGCATCAAGTACCGGTCCTATTGGTTCAGCATTTAATTGAACCAAATCAATATCTTCAGAATATCTCGCAGGCTTATCAACGAATAATTTATAAAGAGCCGTACCACCCCGAAATGCTATCGACTCAGAGATAAGCGGATCGTTAAATAACTCAACTAAAGCGCGGCTAATTATTAAATCTTGTTCTATCTGGCGCTCAAAAGCCCAAGGAGCGTAAGCCCGCCATTGTGTTATAAATCGTGAAGGAATCATAAATCACTCTCTACTATTTCATTTTGAATTATTTTCCATCGTTTATTGATAGGGGTATCTATTTCCTGATTTGTTATATTGGGCACCAAGGCTACAGAGCGGATAGTCCGCTTTCGCAAAATGGTTTCTATAATCAACGCAAGCTCATCTAATTGACCAGATTCAAACATAAATCCAAGCCGTTGCAGTTGTGGTGAATGCGGTAGCTGGCTTGCGAAACGCTCTAATGCTTGTGGGTCTATTTGTTCTGCAAGTTCTTCTAATGTAGTTAAAACATTACTTAACCCACCGCAATACATGGGATAGTTGGCCAGATCCAATGCTGTCGCTTCTGGGCTTGATACTTTCACATAGCCTTTAGGCGTATTAAAATTTCTCGTCGGAATGTCAGCGATATTTTTCCTGGCAATAAACTCAATGCGTATTTGCCCACATTGAATCTTTTTCCGGTTTTTGGGTGCTATCACCTGAAACGTTTGTGCCTGCTGGTGCGAAGCGCCATAATATTGAGCGGCACTTAAAAGACCGACATAATAGGGTATTTGCAAATATTCCATTAAATCAGGAATAAATTGATCGGGTGGGAGACAACCCAGACGTTGATATTCAGGGGGGATAATAAGATGAAACCCTCTATGAGGTGTGGCAATAACCCCTTTTTTTTCAAGACGTATCATTGCGGCCCAAGCGGCTGTATGTGACATTTTAAGTGCATGCATCATGTCTTTTGTTGTAAAATAGTGTTGACCTTGGGTGGCTAAATGATTCAAATATTGGTTTGCGTTCACAGTGGCCTCAATGCAATTCACTTTAGTTACTTAACACTTTTCGTTAAGTTTAGAGAGTAAATTGCAGAAAATCAAGAATGTGTCTCAAGCTAGGAGGCTTAAACCTATGCTCACAGAACGTTCGCGGTTCGCGAACAAAAGAACAGCTATTTTCTTGACCGGGTTTTGATTCGAAGGCTTATTTTTGCTATTGGATTTACATAAAATCCTTTAAATACAATGAGTCCGCGGTTAATTATTTCTTGATTGGAACTTGATTACGGTGCAAATTGATTCGAAATTCTTTTGGTATATAAGGACCATCAAAAATGCCCCATTTACGCCCCAGAATTGGCAAGTCTAAAATTAGGGTCATATAAATCAATGAGTTACGAGAAATTGTCGCGGGTTCAATTCCCGCCGCCTCCACCAATTAAGTTGTTGATTTATAAGGGTAAAAAACGCATTCCCCTATATTGCGGCACCATACCGGCACCATTTATCCTAAATGTCGACTCAATCATGAACAGGATGATCTCCTGATGGCATTGAATTATCCGATATCCAATGGCCATAAGTTTTAATCACCATCTCAACATCCACATGACCCAATTGCTTGGATACCCACATGATATTTTCTCCCTGAGACAGCATCATAGAAGCGTATGTATGTCGATTTTGATAAGTATTTCGATAGCGGATACCTGCTCTTTTTAAAATATGCATCCACTGAGTACGACGAATTTGTTGTGAAGTTTCCCATGGCTTATTAGATTGCAGGTTATGAAATACTCTTCCTTTTTGTAAAAATATGATGAGCTATCGAACTTAAATCCATTTAGAATTGATAGCAATTACAAGATCAGTGCAAATAAATTTGATGAAAACTATTTTCAATCTAAGAGACATAACGATGGATAAACATATTTATGATTTTATGGCGGTTACAATAGACGTGGCAGCCGAAAACCCCATTGCTCCTTATGGTGCGATTATTGTTTATGACGATAAAGAGGTACTTTTAAAATCAGTCAACAGCGCACATCATCATCCACTGATGCATGGGGAGTTATCGGTTATTCATACCTTATTTAATAAGGGTTTTGATGGTGATGTCAGTAAATTAAGCCTTTATACCACGGCTGAGCCTTGCCCTATGTGTGCTGCTGCTATTTATTGGGCTATGATTCCGAAAGTAGTTTATGGTTCTTCGATTGCATTTTTGCATGATTTGTTTGGTCGGCAGATTCAGGTTGGTGCTGAGAAAGTGCTATCAAAGACACCAGATTTTTATAACTACCACTTAATTGGTGGGGTCATGGAAGAGGAATGTAATAAGTTGTTTTTTGAAGCAAAGAGATTAAAAAAAATATAATTTGTTATTAGAAAATTTTTCATTGAGAAATTTGTCAAAATTTCAAGAGACCTTCTCCAATTGCGTCTTTTACATTGCCTTTGTCTAATAATCCCCCCATTTTAACTGCCGCTAAAAGTAAAAACCTAGGCTGCTAGAGCCAGCTTTCTTTTGGGTAGTATACCTCCTATTGCTGAGTTAGGCCTTTCGTTGTTATAAAACCACAGCCATTTGGTTGCCTGTTCTTGAACTTCTTCGATAGTATCAAACAAATGAAATCATCCAAAATATTGAGCAGCCTAAAGCTCCGCCCATTTCGTAGCTGATCATGCATAAAGTCCATTAACAGCTAACTTATAAAGTAATATTTTTTGGATAAGGATTTTTACAATGTTTCGAAATTATTCATTGAGTCGTGAAGCTTCACCTGAAGCGATACTTCAGAATTTTATAAGATTACTTGCTAAAAAATTCAATGGAGTATCGATATGCAGTTTTATTTACGATACCGATAAGGACCAATATTGCTTGTATTTTGATAAGCATGCTTCAACTGACAGCGGGCATTTCAATAGATTCCTCGAAAAACATTTTGACCAAATAAAATTCAATGATAAAAAATTAACTTCTCAAGATGGTAAAGTTTATCGTTGCAATGAACTTTTAGTTAATATAAATCAGTTAAATGCGATCACTGAAGAGCTTAATAATCTTCCTAGTTATACGTCTGTATATAGCTTTTAGTCGATATTATGCGCTTATTTAAACCAATATAATTTGCCGCAGCCATGATATGGCTTAATTGATGACACGCTCTATATCATCAAAAATGGTTTTCTTCATAGATTAGCTATGCTCCGAATTAAATATCAGTTAATTAATCTTATGTTGCAATATCTTTTAGCAGAATGAAGTTGGGCAAATTATAGTGAAAGTATCAAAACTGTCATGATATCACGATTGCTTTATTTTCACGAGCTGAGTAGGAAACTTGTGTTTCAAACAGTAAGATATAAATTTGCCGATCGATCCAAGCAGGCTTTTGTTTGCTTCCAGTTGGGACAAACTTTATCTAATAATCGATAAAATTTTTGGCTATGATTATGTTCTGCAATATGGCATAGCTCATGAAGAATAACATAGTCAATGCAGATCAAAGGTGCTTTGACTAAATGAATATTAAGCGCTATTTTCCCCTTGGATGAACAGCTTCCCCAACGAGAACGCATTGCTCTTAAATGAATATCAGGACGTTCTTTTACCCATGTTAAGTTAGGCATAAGAAAATCTAAACGGCGGTTAAAAACTTCATTTGCTTTTTCCTTGTACCACTTTGATAGTAATTGTTGCGAGTGTTTCTTCTCCTTAGGCGAAATGAGATACAGGCATCCTCGTAATAACTTTACTTGTGGCGTTATGTCTGGTTCATCAATCACCTTAAGCACATATTGTTTACCAAGATAATAATGGCTCTCACCACTAATGTATTGACGAGGAGCGATATATTCTTGCTGATTCTTAAACAATTGTAATTTGTTATGAACCCATCGTGCCCGCTTGTTCACTGCTACAATTATCTCATCGCTCGAAGCCTGTGGTGGGGCTAAAACAACAACCTGGCAGTCAGGTTTTACTTTTATGGTGATGCTGTGACTATTCCGTTTTTTTGCATGAAGCTCAAAAGGAATTTTATCGACCCCAAAAGTTATGTAATTCGTGTCAATAGACATCGACCATCCTTAATCATATTGAAATTAAACCCACACGAACGATGTGAATAATCCGTTCAATAATACTTTTAGCATGTTCCATTCCAAAACCCAGTGCTTTGCATTTTTTAAAAATTATAGGCAGCAATTTTTTACGAATATCCGCATCGAGATTTTGCTGATTCAGTGAATGTTCAGCGATAGAAGTGCCAACCAGGTCATCAACTGCAAACGCTAGTTCAACCCATTTTTTCTGTTGTGGCTCACTTAAGCTTGTAAAAGCTATGGGTAGTTCAAGTTTAAATACGCCATAGTAGGCTTGAGCATGCCGATTATCGGCAAAATCCGTCGGAATCTCCTTTAATCTTCGATGAGCCACATCGTTTTCAAATTCTTGAAACAGTAAATATTGTTTTAAGGGATGTTCAAACAACTCTTCCGCTTCTTTTATCGCCATTTTAAGGAGCGCTGAAAAGGTTTTTTGTGCATAGAGGTCGTCCCTCAAATCCTGTTCAATCATCTTTGCAACGCGAGTTTTGATGATGTCCGTTTCATTCTTTGTTTTTTCCTCACTCCAGTCTTCAGGGCGTTCTTGGCGGCCCATTTTTTCAACTTCATATACCCCTTTAGGCTCTTGAATTTGAACGCCAACGACATGCTTATCCATCAATTTTTTAACAAGCTCTGCATATTTATCATAAGTAATGATTTCACCTGCATCCAGTTTTGCCATTTGACGCAGATTCGTAAATTGCTTCAAGGTTTCTTTATAGTGACGGCGTTGATTATCTGTAATGCTCTTATCGTCAAAAAAACTATCGGATTGCAAAGCAACTTTGAGACAATTGGCGAACGCACTAAGTGCATCATAAAACTCTTCTCGAGCCTTAATGTTCGTATCAACAAGCTCACCATCAATTTCTTTTATTTTTGGAATAAGGACTTGCCTTAATTGCTCAAAATCCGACTTATTTTTAACATGCTTAAAAATATTCCATAATGCGTCATAAAGCATAGGAAGACGTTTATATTCACTGGACATTTGATGATACAAGCCATCAAGATCGTCGATGTCATAGCCTTGTTGTGTTCTGGATGCTAAATCCTGATATTTGGCTATGGTAGTATCTAACTCTTTAAGTATTCCTCTGTAATCAATTAATAATCCAAATTTTTTCTTTTCATGTAATCGATTAACTCGAGCAATTGCTTGAATTAAATTATGCTCTTTTAACTGTTTATCAATATAGAGCACTGTATTTCGTGGTTCATCAAACCCCGTTAGAAGTTTATCGACAACAATGATAATTTTTAAATCATCATCATGGGCAAAACGCTTGACCACTTGTCTTGTATATTCCCTCTCATCTTGATTGCCAACGTTGTCTTTCCACCATTTAGTTACCTCTGGAATTTTAGCCTCATCAACTTCTGTATTTCCTTCTCGGGTATCTGGTGGTGACATCACAACGGCTGATTCAAACAGCGCTGCCTCATCTAAATACTGTTTGTATCGAATGGCAGAGAGTTTACTGTCACAGGCAATTTGTCCTTTTAAACCCTCATCAATGTTTTTTACAAAATGGTGCGCAATATCGAGTGCAACAAGCTCAATGCGATTTTCAGACCGGTAAACTTCCCCTTTTTTAGCATATTTTTTCTTTAAATCAACGCGTTGCTTGTCAGAAAGCTCCTCTGTGATACGCTCAAACCAAGAGTCAATGGCACGATCATTGACCATAAGCTCAGGTCGCCGCTCTTCGTATAAGAGAGGCGTTACCATTTTATCTTCTACCGCGCGCTGCATAGTATAGGCGTGAATAATAGAACCAAATTTGTTAGTCGTTTTATCTTCTTTAAGTAGCGGGGTACCTGTAAAGGCAATAAATGCGGCATTGGGCAAGGCTTGCTTCATGCGAATATAATTTTCTCCACCCTGTGAGCGGTGGCCTTCGTCTACCAAGACAATAATATCCCGACTTAAATTCTTACATTGTGGCAGTTTGGCGGCAGTATTGAATTTTTGAATAAGCGAAAAAACAACACGCTCCGTGCCTTGACTGATTTGTTCTGCCAATCTTCTGCCAGATGTTGCTTTTGCATTTGAAAATTCTGTTTTTCCAGAAAACTCACCACCAGAGTGAAAAGTATTTGATAACTGTCTTTCCAAATCGACACGATCAGTAACCACGACAATGCGGCATTGTTTCAAGCTGTCATGCAAAATTAATGCGCGCGATAAGAAGACCATGGTTAGCGATTTTCCAGAACCAGTCGTATGCCATATGACACTGCCTTCGCGTCCACCATCATCACGAGGAGTATTAATTCGCTCAATCAAGCGTTGGATACCAAAAAACTGCGGGTATCGAGCAACGATCTTCCCCGCTATTTTATCAAACAAGATAAAATAACGTGTCATTTCTAGTAATCGTTTAGGTGATAATAAGCTGATGAGCAATTTGTCTTGCCCTGTTACGGCTAATTCTCCTTGTAAAATCAGATTATCAAACCAAGCGCTGTCCTCAATATGCCGATGATTAAATAGATTGTTTTTCTGCACACTTGTAAGTGCCTGGTTTTTAATTTGATTAAATTGGTCCTCAAAAATATCTTCATCTCGCCAAGTTGCCCAAAATTTCGCATCAGTACCCTGTGTACCATACAAGCCATCGACCCCATTAATGGACAAAAGAAGCTGACTGTAGGCAAATAATTGCGGGATTTCATTTAGGCGCTGATTACGTAAGTGTTGTGAAATACCCTCTTTAATGGTTGGGCCTTTTTTACCATCAGGGCGCTTGGCTTCAATGACCACAAGCGGCAGGCCATTTACAAAGCAAACAATATCTGGACGGCGCGTTTCAACACCACCAGATCCCAAAACGGAAAATTCTTCTGTAAATAAAAAGCTATTATTTTGGAAAACACACCAATCGATAAGGGGAATCGTTGGATTCACTTTTTTACCACTGACAAATTCAGTGACCGTTATGCCATATAAGATATGGTTATATATTCTTTCATTGGCTGTTGTGAGTCCTTCATTTAATGCTGGTGTGCTGATGTCGGCAACAATGGCATCAATTGATTTATCAGATAGGGGGTATTCTTTACCCGCATACATAAATCGTCGTTTTCTTAATACTTCATACAACACGGTTGTTAAGACAACCTCACTGGGTTTGTTATCACGTGCTATTAGTGCTTGTTCTGGGGATAAAAACGTCCAACCTAAATTATTCAATACAACCAATGCGGGTATTTTTGCGCTGTATTCTTCTTGGAAGCGGGGTAAATGAGTCATTGTTTTCCCTCCCTTTTGAGCCATTCTTTCCCTTTTTCGGTGATGACATAGGCTTGGTTCGGGTGATTAACCACTTCGGGATAAACATAAGCAATTAAGTCTTTTTGGCGTAATGGGGTTAAATGACTTGTTCTTAGTGCTTCAACTTTTCTATTTAAAAGGGTTGCCAATGCCTCAGCAGTCCAGGCTCTTAATTCGCATAGCTGCAAAATAATATGCTGTAGCTTAGGTTTCCGTGTTTTCGGCGTGAGGTGCTCGATTGCTTCACGTAAAGATTGGGGTAACTCCTGTGTATCTGAAACGAGCTCCTGTGCATTACTAGCTAACTCCCGTGTATTTCGAGATAGCTCCTGTGTATTTGCTGCAAGGTCCTGTTTATTTATCTCGCGGTTACTTCCCTGTAATAATAAAGGCGTTGCTCGGTAATAAGTATCGCGTCCAGAACCTGCCTTTTCCAGCAAATGATATTTCTGCCAAAGCTTTCCAAGTAATTGACTGGCTTCTAATGTATCTAGATCAGTAATCGTACGTAAGGCAGCATTATCAATTGCCTCCATTTCCAAAACAAAAATTAATGCTTTTGCTTCATCGTCACTTAAATTCAAATGCCGCCACTTTTGTAACCAAGTCAAGTGCTCCTCACTCATTAGCTGATGTAGCAAAAAGGTTGCTTTAAAACGTCGACCTGTTCTACTGGATACCAAAATGGATTTGGTTAAGCCTGATTCAAGCAAAAGGCGTTGCATCAATTGAAAACCGGTGCCCTTTGTTTCTGCAAACTCCAGGTCATATAAAACACGGGCCAAGATCGGATTTCTTAATACGGAGCCTTCACCATCGGGTTCATCCAAGGGTTTCAGTGAGTATCCTGCATTATTAAATTCTAGTCGATTACGATACCGCACAATCAAAGTAGGCTGATGAATGCCATAGTCTCGGTGCATCAATGCATTCACTAATGCTTCACGCACGACTTTATGCGGTAGCGCAGGGTAGTCCGATCGCTGTATTGCGCCTTCTTCCAAACGAAAATAACGGGGCAGATCATTCATAATAATCTGCTCCATTTTAGGAATGAGTTGAATGAGCGGCTCTTGCAAATCAACTTCTTTTTTGAAATTGTCAATTAGAGTTTTGATATTTAATCTTGTTTCAAGCTTATTGTTAATTTTGTGCAGATATTCAAGGACACTGAACTCAAATAAGCGGGTTGCTAATTTTTGATCTTCAGGATGATAAATTTTTATTGTAGATTGATTCTGAAATCTTTTTAAGTCATTGAGAAAATTCTCGTCTAAATAGACAGAAAATTTTTTGTGCCCCTCCGTTAAAACATCAAGAATTTTTCTTCTAGCTTCTTCAGAATAGGGAATCTCATTGATATCATTTTGTTGGAATTTCTTCATACCGATACTCGTCGTTTGCCAGTTAGAAGCTGTTGCATCAATGCTTTTTTTTCTTGTTTCAGACAATCAAGTTTTTGTTTTAGCTTTTCGATTTCTTGATCTGCAGTTGAAAACACAGAGGCTATTTTTTGTTGCTCTGAAGAAGATGGCAACCCAATAACAAGATTAGAAAATATTGAAATCCAATGACGCTGATGGCCTCCAATGGGATAATTTAGTATTTGCATTGCTTCGAATACATACTTTATCGAAACACCTTCTTTTGCAATCAGAATTTTCATTGCACTAGACTTTGCTTTAAATGGAAAGCTTACAAACTTACTAGCAGTGGTAAAGTCGTCAAATATGATTACTGGTAGATTCTCATTGAATATTCCGAAGTCTTCATTTGTATAACCTAATACAAATGTTTTTCCAGCGGTTAATACAGGTACTTGAAATACATTGGAATAACTGGTGGATTTCACCAGATATGGTGTTGGTTGCTGATAATCTAATAACTTGACCAGCTCTACTTTTTTCCACTGTTCTTTAAATCCTGGCAGTCGCTTTTTTCCGGTAAGCAACTGCTGCATTAACGCTTTTTTCTGTTGCTTGCTGTTGCTTAATAGTTTTTCGGTGGTGGTGATGGCTCTATCCCATGTTGATAGGATTTGGGCGATTTTTTTTTGTTCTTGTAGTGGTGCTAATAAAACTGGAATAGATCTTACTGTCGGTAAATTAAGACCAGCTTTCGCTCCAGCATCATTTAATGAGTTAATAATTTTATTTAAACGATGAGAAGATAGCTGATATGCGATAAATTTTGATTCAGCTTTTGCTGGGTCAAGTCTTACCATTGCCGTGTGTTGGTTTATATAAGCCTCACCAAAATCATTCGGTACCCATCCAATTTTTCCCAATTCAGCTGTAATAGATATCAAAATATCACCATACTGAAGTGAGGTTCTTTTCCCATCATTAGACTCTGAATTTATTGAAACATACCGTAAGTCATTTAGAAGCAAGTCAATACCGTTCCTATTCAAATTGGTCATTCGAATAAATTTACTTCCAAAATTTGAATAGTATTTTGCCCAATCTCTTGAGCCACTTGTTACAACTGACGATATCTTACCAAGAGGAATAGAACTCCAATCTTTAGGCACCATAACCAAGCTCCTTCAAATAACCATCCATCAGAAGCTCAAGCTCAGCCAGTTCTTTTTTTAGCGCCATGCTTTCAGCTCTAACTATCATCTTCTTCACTACCCTGATCATTCTTTTGTTCAATCGCTTTAATCGCACGGTCAAAATCTGATTCAATGGTCTGGCGTTTATTGAATTTATCGTATTCCGCAAAGGCTTTTTTTTCTGCTTGTTTACGGCTTATCTGTCCATAGCCTTCTAAAATTTTATATTCATTAAACTCGAGAAATTTATTAACGCTTTCAGCAAAGCTTGCCATGGTGAATGTGGTTCGCTTCTCAATAATGCGCTCTATGTAATCAAAAAAGGAAGAGACCATACGCTCAAGATCTTTGATTTGCTTTTCTGACAAGTAGTTTTTACCAACAGTGGTATCGGATTTTAAAACTCGGCCTTCAGGGGCATTTTTGTAAGTCATCATCCCCATCAAGGGTTTACTAGCATTCGCTTGCCTATAAATGATTTCAGAGGCGGTTTGGCCGGTAATGGCATAATGAAACTTATCCTGGACATGGGCAAAAAATTGTCGTGTTGTCTCTGATCTTGGGTCGTAGTCGATGCTGCATTCAGAAAAGATATCGGTTATTTTTTGATAGACTCTTCTTTCACTGGCTCGGATTGAGCGGACTCGTTCCAGCAGTTCCTGGAAGTAATCCTTACCAAAATAACGGCCATTTTTTAAACGATCATCATCAAGAACGAATCCTTTGATAATATACTCTTTAAGCAATTTGGTGGCCCAAATCCTAAACTGTGTAGCTTGACTGGAATTGACGCGATAACCAACCGAAATCACTGCGTCAAGATTGTAATATTTCGTCTGGTAGGTTTTTCCATCTTCAGCAGTTGTTTCCAAAATGGAAACAACTGAATTAGCATCTAACTCATGGCTTTCAAATATATTTTTCAAATGCTTTGATATCGCAGGCACACCCACGCCGAACAATTCAGCAATTCGTTTTTGAGTCAACCATAAGGTCTCATGATTAAGTAATACTTCCACCTTAATTTGGCCATTTGGGGTGGTATAGAGCAAAAACTCCGTTGTCTCATCTTGAGTGCTTAAACTTTGCTTTGGTTTATCATTCATAACCCAGCTCCTTCAAATAGGCTTCCATTTGAAGCTCAAGCTCAGCCAGTTCTTTTTTAAGCAGCAAACGTTCAGCTCTAACCGCCATCAAATCAATCTCTTCCTCTTCCTCAAAGGTATCAACATAACGGGGGATATTCAGGTTGTAATCGTTTTCTTTGATTTCATCGAGGCTTGCAAGATAGGCATATTTATCAACGGACTGACGTTGTTTGTAGGTATTAATAATTTTATTAATATTGGTTTGAGACAATTGGTTTTGATTTTTCCCCGACTTAAATTCTTTGGATGCATCAATAAAAAGTACTTTATCATCGGATTTTTGTTTTTTAAAAATCAAAATGGCCGCAGGAATACCAGTACCATAAAAGAGTTTTTCAGGTAACCCAATTACCGCATCCAGTAAATTTTCTTCTATCAATTTTTGTCTGATTTTCCCTTCACTGGAGCCTCTAAATAAAACCCCATGAGGCACTGCCACACCCATGCGACCAGTCTTAGGCTTAAGTGTCTCAATCATATGTAGAATAAAGGCATAATCGCCTTTGGTCTTTGGGGGTATACCTCGACGAAAACGACCAAAATGATCATTTTCAGCCTCTTCATGCCCCCATTTGTCTAGGGAGAAGGGTGGATTCGCTGTAACAATATCAAACAGCATTAAATGCCCTTTGTTATCCAATAATTTGGAGTTTCTAATGGTATCGCCCCATTCAATTTTATGATTATCCTCGCCATGCAAAAACATATTCATCTTGGCAAGCGACCAAGTAGAGCCAATTGCTTCTTGGCCAAAAAGAGCATAGTTTTTTTGATTATTGTTGTTCTCGCGAATAAGCCTTCCGCATTTCATTAAAAGGGAAGCAGAACCACAGGCAGGATCACAAATTGAATCACCTGGTTTGGGGTCAAGTAGTGTTGCCATCAGGCTTGAAACTTCAGGAGGGGTATAAAATTCCCCTGCTTTCTGGCCACCACTGGCGGCGAAGTGTTTAATGAGATACTCGTAAGCATTGCCTATAATATCAAGCCCGCCAACACGAGAGGGGCTTAGGTTAAGCGCGGGCTTTGCAAAATCTTCTAATAAATGTCTTAAAATGGTGTTTTTATGCTTTTCTTCACCTAGTTTGTCAGTATTAAAGCTGATATCTTGGAAAACACTTTTAGCATTATCACGTAACTTGGTGCCGTTTGCTTCTTCTATGGCATGCAAGCAAATATCAATCCGTTCACCATTACCTGGCTCGTGGCGCCGCTCCCAAAGGTTTTTAAATGTTGCTTGAAATGTCTCTTTTACCGAACCATCGTCATTTTTTAGCGTAATTTCAGGGATCACAAAGCGTTCATTTTTCATCATCTCATGAATAAGCTCTGGTTCATCCCCATATTGCTTTTGGTACTCATCAAACTGATCTTGCCAAACGTCTGATATGTATTTCAAAAAAAGCATGGTCAAAATAAAATCTTTATAGGTATCCGCGCTTATCGTTCCTCTAAAGGTATCGCAAGCCGCCATCAGTGCTTTATTGATGCTGTCTTGGTTAACTGGGCTATCATTGACAGCGGCGGCATTTAAAGCATGACTATTTACCATGATGTGACTTCCTCTTAATTTGTGTGGGTCTGGCTGATTTCATTGAGCAGGGTTTGCATGAGTTGCTCACCATTAGTAATTAGCTTATTAGCCAGCCGCTTCTCTTTGCTGATTGTTTTAGCTAATTCAATGATTATCTTTTGCTGCTCTAGTGATGGCAAAACAATAGGTGTTGCCTCCAAGACTTGCCTTCGAATACTTGGGGTTGTACTGCCTTCGGCATGACTTTGAAAATAGCGCTGCGTAATCGACTGATTCAAAAACCACGCTAAATATTCGGGTAGGATATCGGGGTGATTTAGATGAATGACAAAAAATTGGGGGGCTGCAATAACTTGGCGATTTTTGATCTCAGAATCAATCAACGTCGCATAGTTTCGTTGGCCACGAGCAGCAAATAAGATATCGCCACATTGAACCCAGTTTGCTGACTGACGGCCTGTTAATTTAGTTTCAATAAGGGTATCCCAGTTAACGGTATATTCCGTATCGATATCCTTCATTTGAACAACATAAATCCCCGTACTTTTTGTTTCAGGAATTTTTCCACGGAATGAATGGCCCGCAGTGATGGTGGATAGTTTGAATAATTCCAAAATATATTGCATCCTTTTTTATGATGTTTTGGATTATTGAAAACAAATAGAAGAAAGTCAAATTTATATTGCATCTATGATTATGATGCATAAAATATAGATTGATTAATTTGTTTGACTGTTGTTTGATTGAGTGCCTATTTTAACGAGCAATAAACGATAAAACTTACAATATTTCAGAAGGTTGATTATTTTTATAGGTAAGTGCTTGATTGTTTATGGGTTGAAGTGCGCTAAATCAAATATTACCGAACTATATCTTGCCAAGCTTTAACGACCATCACCATTGGCCAGTGTATCCAGTTAGCAATATTTTAACAAAGCTTTTCCACGCGCTTCCCGCTCAAAATCACTTATATAAGTGAACTGCAATTTTGCATAGGCAATTGTTGCAGCCCCACCTTCTTTTAAATATTCATCGTCAAACAATAGTTCAATTTTTGCAAGAAAAGTGGTTGGCTGGAGTATGAACCCTTGCATGAAAGCCTCGTTAGTTTGTGATGCATTAACGATGGCTCTTTGGCAACTTAAACCAAAGCTTGGCTTAATAGTGCACTCCGAATGTGGGGTTCAGTATGCGTTTATCGACGATTACTACGCCAATATCAATGCATTGGAAGTATGAGCCGTAAAGCGAATTGTTGGGGTAATAGTGTTGCTGAAAGTTTCTTTGGTAGTTTGAGAGCGTATTCAATGGAAAAATTACCAAACTAGAGCTGGGGCACAACAGGACATACTTAATTACATTGCAATGTTTTATAACACTTAGCGGTTACATTCTTTTTTTGGATATGTTAGCCCTAATATGTTTGAGAAACAGAGCATGTTGTTAAAAAAAGTTGCTTAACCAGGTATGTTAACTTGTTTGACCACGTCAAAACTCAATCATTCTGCATTTTTTTGATATTTATCTTTCTCTTAATATTACTTTAATTATTTTTATTTAAAATGCAAATATGCAGACTGCAACATATGATTTTAAAAAAATGACTAATTTCATTCCTACTGATTTAAAAGAACAACTTACAAAATTTTACTTTAAAGATATAAAATCTTTTGAAAAAGAGCTTAAAAATGCTGGATATACATCTGATAGATTGTCATCATTGTCTGGCTTAATAGAACCCTTAATGAAATATTTTAAAACTGCACAATTTAAAACAATAGCTATTCAGACAGAAGGAGATGCAATTTTATCCTTCATTGTTTCAAAGTCCTCACAATTATTTTCTTTGCCGGAGGGAGCGTTACAAAAAAATGATAATAACGATTGGAATATAAAACTCATAGAAAAAAATAAAGACATCATAATGAAAAGAATTAATTCTATTTACTTTATAGCTATACGGCGTAAAGCTATAGAAAATTTACAAAAAATAATTAATGACGAATCAGAACAAACAAGATTAATTATTCCTAATAGAGATTCTTTTGAATCCAATGTCGATGCAAATTCTTCCCATATGTCTGATGAACAACAAGAAAGTAGTCGCGTTAGTAGTCAACAATTTTTTCAACCTCACCAAGATATATCCTATGAAATAAATAACCTTCATAAAATGAAAATTCAATATCTACTTAATTAGTGGCTTTATCGCAAAAATATTTTTATACAAGGAACGAAGTTATTTTGGGCGGATTTATGCAGTAATTATGAGCGTGAGGCCGACTGATGCACATGATCAGCTGGAGCGGCAAAGGCTCCAACCTGATAACCATGTGCGACGGAAAATTTTTGGATTAAAGCCGAAAAGTAAAAATATCAAGTACTCATGAGGTTCGATCGAGGGCAACCTAAGACAATGAGGATATCGGCTCCTGGCCGCTAACCACAAACTGAATTAAAATCGAATCTTTACTTAAACCCACAGTCGGATGCAAAGATAATGAAGAAAGCAGAGGTTATAATTGACTTGCCCCTTGTTCAACGATTAGTTAACAAACAATTTCCGCAGTGGACTGATTTGACAATCAAACCAGTTGAATCCAAAGGTAAACTCGTTGCCGTTATTGACTATGGACAACTTGCCATGGGGGATCCTGCTTGTGACAAGATACTTTGCTCAATTATAAATGAGTTTAACTATGGCAGAAACTAATATACGTAGAGCAGAAAAACGCGACCTACCTCTTATAGTAAAGCTGCTTGCCGATGACTTGCTTGGCGCTCAGCGAGAAGACAATACTATGCCACCCAACTCGCTTTACCTTAAAGCATGGGATAACATTTCCAAAAATAATAACTCTGAGATATTTGTTGTAGAAGATCAAGGTAAAGTCGTTGGTGTCGCTCAATTAGATTACTTGCAATACTTAACCTACCAAGGTGGGCGTCGAACTCAAATTGAAGGTGTTAGAGTTCATCGAGAATACCGGAATAAAGGCATTGGCAAAAAGTTATTTCAATTCCTAATAGAGAAGGCCCGCCAAAATGACTGCCACTTAGTACAGCTCACGACAGACATCACCAGACCTGATGCCCTGAAATTTTATGAGAGCCTTGGATTTGTGCAAAGTCATATCGGCATGAAACTTCACTTTGCAAAAAAGATGGAGGCTGATAATGAGCCAAAGCCGTAAGAGCAACTATTTCATAATAACTGGCGCCATGGGGGCAGGTAAATCAACAATTCTCAAAGAATTGAGAAAAACGGGATTAATCTGCATTGATGAACCGGCCAGGCAAATTTTAGCGGAACAAAGAGCAATCGAAGGAAGCAGCGTTCCTGACCAGGATCCAAAATTATTTACCGACCTTCTACTATCTCGCTCAATCTATCAATTCAAGCAAATGGAAAATCGTCATGGCCCTGTTATTTATGATCGTGGCATTCCTGATGATATTTGCTATGCAGGACTATTTGACTTAGATTCGCATTCTTCAATGAAAGCCGCTCATCAATATCAATACAACAAACAAGTTTTCTTCCTCCCAGCTTGGGAAGAAATTTATGAAAATGATGATGAGCGTAAAATGACTTACAGTCAGGCCAGGTTGTTTGGTGATGAAGTCAGGAAGGTTTATGAAGACTTGAGCTACAACATCATTGAAGTTCCATTGCTACCCCCTCATGAACGAGCAGAGTTCATCGTTAATATCATTGTAAAAAAAATTGGGGCTCAATCAGCAATACCTCTTAAAACAGCGCCTGATTGTCAAAATATATTACAAGAGCTCAAAAAAAGGGAACCAATTTTTCACAGGCGAGAGTTTGGCACGTCTCGTGAAGCATTGGAAAATATGACGATTACATCCTTTTGGGAGATCGGTGCTTCAGGACGAAGGTATAGCCGAGAAGATGTCATCAAAACATTGCTTGAAAGATATCAACAGCAACCTATTGATGAATGGGAAACCGCGCCGTGGCGAGCAACAGATTTTTGTTGCCAGAAAATTGCTGATCATAACTACTTGCTGACTTATACCCTTATACAGGGAACGAGAGTCACAAGGCGTTCAACAATATGGCGGCTTGAAAATGATTCCTGGAAGATTGCATATCATCAAGGTACTGTGGTGGAAGATACATTTTGACTGATAAAATGACTAATAATATGCACAAAGAGGCTATTCAATGGGCCAACAGACTTCTGACCTCTCTTGGATATACTCTAAAAACCGATTTACCAGAAAAGGTGCAACACACCCATTGGTCGTATGTCGTCAGGTTTAAAACATCTGAGGGGTATGTCTATCTAAAACAAACGCCACCGGCAATTGTCTTGGAAGCCAAAATATCTCAAGTTTTACATGAACAATTTGATGCCTCTACATCCAGAGTAATTGCTTCAAACACTGAATTGAATTGTTTTTTAATGAAAGATGCAGGCCACTCATTAAGGGTAATTCTAAAGAAAAAATTTGATAAAGAGTTGGTTTGCCGTGCTATTAACCAATTTACATCACTTCAGCTAGCAGTTACAGAGCGCGTTAATGTTCTTCTGAATATTGGTGTGCCAGATTGGCGACTAGAAAACTTTCCTGACTTGTATAGAGAGGTAATTTCAGACAAGAAGTTGTTGATGGATGATGGATTGTCAGAAATAGAAGTCGATGAAGTAGGAGCTTTGGTTCCAAAGATTTCCACTTTATGTGAAAAACTATCTTCATATTCAATAAAGCAAACCATTGTCCAGCCTGACTGCAATGACAATAATATGCTTATTGATGACACCTCAAAGACAATCACTATCATTGATTTGGGTGAACTGGTTATTTCCCATCCATTTTTTTCGCTGCTTAATTTTTTGCACATAATTAAAAAAAATCATGCCTTAAAAGAAGAGGATAAGGCTTATGTGGAGATAAAGAGCGCCGGTCTTAAGCCTTACATGATGTTCGAGTCCGAAGAAAATATATCAGATGCTTTTTCAATAGCACACAAGCTATGGTTTATTTATGGAATTTTAGCTCATTATTGGTTGATGCTGGCATGCGGAAAAGAATCTATCATGTCCTGGCAGCGTGGAAAACTTAGCTGTTTACTTAGAGGCTTTATGGCCTATAGAAGATAATATGATTAGTGGAAAGTCAAATAATATAAATTTTCCAAAACATGCCGAATGTATTTGACCTGCCCGGTTTTTTAATACCAATTCAGTATAGAGAGCTTATCCCCGCTTGTTAAATTAATATTCTGTTCAAGTTTAAATTCTATAGGTGTTTTATAGCCTAGGCTTAAATGAGGTCTTACTCTGTTATAGTGATTTTGCCAAACCTAAATTTCTATCTTCTTTTTGTACTCCCCATATGCCCATGCCGCGCAGGCGTTAAGACAATCTGGTCTATTGGCTAAATAATCTATTCTAAATTCATTCATTCAATGCTCTTATATAATGACAAATTGTAGGGCAGCACCAACATTTTAAGTATCATTAAGTTGAAAAATGTAAATTGCAAAAAAAAATTGTTGAATACACATACTATAAAATAAGACTGTTAAAGTAAAAATTTTAACCTTTCAGAATATGTTCATATTGAAGCAAACTAAAGCTAAGTGATTTTAGTTAAGCTTATGGACTGGTGTGGTACTTGCCGGTTCTTCGTTACGAATATCTAGTTTTTTTCTGGGTTTAAGAAAATGCAGCGGTGCTGAGTTTTGTTCGTATCCTAGGTCTATTTCGGCCTCGTTTTTGCGTAAGGGTGCATAGTCAGCAATATTTTGTTGATTAGATTGATTATTTGACGCTTTGTAGGTGGCTTTAAAATGGAAGAGTTCTCGTTTTATTTTGACCAAGATCCGAAATGGTAAGGCAACGGTTAGAAGTGTGAGCGCAAACAAATGTAGAAAAACTTTTATTATTTTCCAACCATAAGATTTAACACGATGACTATTATCATGTACGACATAATCCAACTCAGGAGCATTTTCACTACAATCGGGTGTTTTAGCGTGGGCTAAAATTGAATTTTCGTCTTTTTCACCATGTCGATAAATTTTGGTTCCCTCAGGAAAATAAATACTTCCTAATTTTAATACCGGATCATTATGATGAGAGACAACACTTAATACTCTGTTTTGCTGATCACCAACAAGAGAGGATTGGTTATTTTCATAGATTGTCTTCTCAAGGTTAGTAAGTCCAGGAGGATTGCAAATAAAATAATCAACTTTATCAGGCTGATGAATATGAGCATGCAAGCTCATAGCACCACCTAGGCTTTGGCCCGTACATAAGACTCTTTTTTGGGTCCGATCATTTTCAGCATTAATCCAGTTTTGAATTGGCTTTTGTCCACGAGCATACAATTGGGTACCAATTGAGCCAAAAGGTCTGGTATCAGCTAAAAGTCCAGCAAGAAAACCGTGATCTGCTGGCGTGGTTGTACCTTGAAAAACCAAAATAGATTGTGCATCTGAATTATCTAGAGCTTTTAAACCATAGGCGTAATAAGAAGAGCTTAACCATCCTGATGTTAATGCAATTTTTTCAATGGAGTATTGGATACCATGAATGGTTAAAATCTGTTCATCTTGTGGGTCAGCAAAAGCAAAAAAAGAAAGGGCGTTGTACAGAATAATATCTTTTTTTAAGTCACTTAAATTAGGATCATCAAAAGATGCGGATATTTTGTCTGATAAAGCATCAAAAAACTCGTTTGAAAAATTTCGATTCCGAATAATGCATGTTGCTGATAGTAACTTTAACCAATTCCAAAAGCCAAGCGATAAATTATCTTCACGAAATAACCAAGCGACCATTTTTCTTGGAACAGAAATTTCTTCATTATTTAATTCTGACATTGGGGTAGGAAATTGAGCATGAATTTATGCTTGAAAATTATACATAAGTTTTTTTTGAAATCAACATGTCTGATATTTGTGATTTATAAAAATTTAACAGATAGATAAACATGCTGCAAAAAAAACTAGTTTAGGGTTTTAAAGGTTCATAATGTAGGTATAGGTGTTTCGCGCTAATGAATGTAGCGCTCGTATTAAAATATAAAATATTGACTTTATTTGGGATGGTATAAAGCCAAAAGGTTGGCCAATTCTTCTTCTCTTAAAGGTTTTTTGTATAATCCGTCAACATCATATTCAGTGCAATAAGACGCTAGGTTATCTGTATATTCATGGCCACTTAAAATAAAAACGGGCGTTTTAGAGCGCTGATAATTCTTTTCAAATTGTCTTATTTGTTTAATTAACTCTAATCCTGAATAATCAGGTAAACCAATGTCGGTTAAAACAAAATCAAAATCATGCGTTTTGAAAGCTTCATAAGCTTGTGTACTGTTAGAAGCCTCTATGATTTGACAATTTGCATTTTCAAGTAAACGATGCACGACTTTCCTAGCGATAAGGTTGTCTTCAACTAACAATGCCATCATTGGTGTCTGAGGTTTTTTGGAGGGTGATATCAGGGGCTTAGGTGCTGCTATGTCCGTTTGCGTTATAATGGTGCTTTTAATCGGAAAAACTAATGAAATACACATATTAAAATCAATATCACTTTTAACTTTAAAAGGTTCTTATCAATAAAACGATAGCCTTAAGTAAAATTTGTTGGATAAAATTATCAATGAGTGATGTTATAAAAATATTAAATTTTAACCTAAAAAGACCATATGTAAACAGTAATGGTCAAATTATGCTAGGAAAAAAGTCTTTAGTGTGCAAATTTAGACATATAATCGCGCCACACTATCAACAGCTAACCAGAAGCCTTTAATATATTTTTTTCTTCGATAGGAATAATTTCAACACTCATAAATTTTATTCAGTTCGTGGGTCAAGTTCGGCAGTAATTGGCGTTGTGAGTGGCATAACGACAAAGGTATCTTCTTGCACAGGGGCAGGGGATTGAGTTTTGCGCCACAAGAAAAAGCAAACCATGAAAGTACTCATACAACAAAAATAAATAAATAAACCATCTTTACCGAAATAATGCATAAATATAGGTGAAATAAATGGGCCTATGGCCGCGCCAATACTATAGGTTAGCAATAAGCCCTGGGTGGCGGCGACCATATGCGAGGAACTTAAACTATCACAGGCATAGCTGATGCTAATCGGATACAAAGTAAATGTTAAGCCACCAAAGATAAAAAGTGCCAGTGCAGACACCCAAATATAATGAAACGCAAAAATAGAAAAAATAGAAATGGCGGTTACCAAACAAGAAATAATAATCAGCACAATTCTTCTATCCACCATGTCAGATAATTTACCAATGGGGTATTGTAATGCCATGCCACCAAAAATAGTGAGCGCCATAAAGACAGATACCAAGGTCAAATTAGGCAGTGATTGGGTGAGAAACAAAGGCAGTAATCCATAAATAGCGCCTAAAATTAAGCCTGAACATAAACAACCAATGACGCCTGAGGTTGATAATTTATAAAGTTCTAAAAAGCTTAGTGAAACAGGCTCACTGATTTCGGGTTGACCGATTTTGGTAATGGATAAAGGAATAACTGCTAAGGAACTTAACATTGCTGCTAAAGCAAACAAGGTAAGCTCAGCGGGGCTAGCAAAATTAATTAAAAACTGCCCAATACCCTGGGCGGCATATAAGGTCACCATATAAAACGACAGCACTTTGCCACGGGTTTTAATATCACCAATAATCAGTAGCCAGCTTTCAATGACTATAAATAAACCAGCTGTAGCAAACCCCCCGGCCATGCGCAACAAAAGCCAAAACCAGGGTTCAACGTACATGCCCTGCGCAATACAAATAACCGCAAGCAGGGAAGCAAAAAACGAAAACGCACGAATGTGTCCAACTCTTAGGATAAATCGCTCAGAGCGAAATGAACCAATCACTAAACCGGCGTAATAAGCACTGGTCATAGCGCCTATAATCAATGATGAAAAATGTGCCTCATGCAATCGCAAAATAACAAGTGTCGTAAATAAACTGCTGCCAAGGGTAAAAACAAATAAGCTAACTAAGGGTGAGAATAACAATTTTAACATGAGGTTTGCCTTTGCAATGGGTATATTTTTTTAATCTCGATGACAGTAAACAACCTTCTGCATTTAGCCTATAGAATATTGACTAAATGTATTTAAAGAAAATTCAAAGCGATGATTTTGCAGAAGTAGATGTTGAAGCATGGAATTTTTGCGCATTTTAATACAAATTAATTATTTATTAAAGTTACAATTTTAATTTTTATGCGGTTTAATTTTTATATGCTAATCGTTTAGTAGAAATGATGAGTTATTCTGGTGAGTTTTGACGTAGCTTATGAAATGGCCGTTAGGCATTTGCTAGGTTCAATCATTAGCAATGGAGACAATGATAAAAAGTAGCGGCTGCATTTCACGATCAATTTATTTGTGATTGATTTTTAGTCATATCATTTTTTTGTGATACAATGCTCAAAAATTTATCGAGTAAATAAGATGTCTGCTTTTTTTTCTGCATTAAATCCTGTGTCTTCAAATTCTGGTATTACTTTTCGTGCTACAAAGCATCCTTATTCAGAGGACATACGCCAACAAAATATGCCAGATTTAACCTTAGATGCGATTATTCCTTTTTTATGGCGTCGTAATCTATCCATCTTGGATGGTATTTATGAAACATTTTCTGTGTTTTATGGCGATCATTTTGATAAAAACCATCGAGGCTTCGGTCAAAAAGGGCTGCTAGATTTTGCGGTGCTGCCTTTATTATCGCGAAAGCTGATGGCAGATACTTATCTTGAAAAGCGCAAAAACAGTCATTTTCTTAATTTGTTAGCATGGGTAGTTGCATTACCGATTAAAGCAATAACTTTCGGCGTTGCATTGGCGTTTACTATCGCTGTGACACCTATTGTTATTGCCATAACTTTATTAAGGTGTTTGTTTCCCGGTTCTCCACCATCACCACCAGCTGAAGCTATGGTTTTACCTACACACACAGCTTATGCTGCTTTACAGGTTGCACTACATCGTCTTGAGCTAATGGGAATACGTAATTCAAGTAATATTCGACGTTTATTAGAAGAACCACAAAATTTAGCTTTAGTATATGCCATGGAGCGTTTAACGTATGTTGTCGATGAAGAGGGTAATCCTATATCAAATCAAGAAATTTTTGATTTCCTTTTTCGACATCGTAATTTATTTACTGATGTCAGAATTATTGAAAATCTAGATGTTTGGGACGAAATTAATCAGCCTTTTATTCCATTAGCTTATCTACTACCAGTCGGTATGGAGCTGGTTCCGACACTTGTTCAAACATTGAATAGTCGTCAAAGTACTCATACAGCAAGTGTACATAGTAGTACTTCTAGATCGGCTGCTCGATTAGAAGAGCGTTACTCTGAAAATGTTAATCTATTGAATTTAGACCTCGATATTTCAATAGCTCAAAGGGTGAGAGATTATGACAAGAATTTGGTTGGTCGACGTACAGATGATCAAATATTGCAGAGTTTAGATTCAGCCATCCAAACATTGAATGATTCTGAATATGTTGATGCAGCTTCGAGAGTGTCTTTAACAAATTTATTAATGTATTGCTGGGCAGCAGTACATGATGAAACTCAGTGGCGGGAAGGCGTCACCCAAGAAACTGCAGAGGACTGCTTTTATGCGGCACTGTATGAGATATACCGGGAATACGCCTTGTCAGAAACAGGCGTAGATAACGGACAATCAGGTAATAATCAAGCATGTATGGGTGGTGCTTTTAATAAAATGATTGAGGGTATGGCAAAAATCCACAAGCTTTGTGAAGTGAATTTTATCACACCCGCCACTGCTGCTTTGCAGCTACCTTGCATTGTTCGTCAAGAGCTCACAATATATTTAAAAGAAAATTCTAGTGAGGTAGAAAAAGTAAAAAAAGAAGGCTTATCTGCTGTATGGGATAAATTAAGATGGCAAGTATTAGGAAAAATGGAAAGTAATTTTTCTGCTCTCTATCCTAGCATAGGTGAGGAAGTAAATCCTGATTTATGGGCATTGGTTGAGGCGGGAGAATATACCGACCTGACTCAATGCTTACAAATGCTAGAACCACAGGCAGAGACGATTAGTGCTGGGCAAGAGGATGGGGAAGGGCTATTTTGTTAACATAGATTAAATAAGGAAAGTGATTAGGTTCTGTCCAATATAAAGGTAGGCGCTCATAACCGTATAAACCATTATCACCGATATCAAAATGAGCAAATTCAGTAAAATCATATGTATATAATTCTAATAAATTTGCAAGAATGGGTTTTTGCTCTAAAGAAGCTAAAATTAATTCTGGCTATTAAACTTTTTATTTTAAAATATTTTATTTTTAAAGCGTGTATTCTCAACAGTAAAATTTTTTAAATAAGGAGTTTTTCATCAAAATTATGATGAAGCTTGTATGCTAGGCTGCAATTTATATTGATATCAAGGACTATTGAATGGATAAATTTAAGATAGATTATTTAGCTAACAGAGTTAATTGTCTTGACGCCTGCGCGGCATGGGCATATGGACGATGGGGTATATAAAACAAAGATGCTAGCTTAGATAGAGCCGTACAAATTTTTAAGCAAAGCATGCAAAAAGATAAACTACCTATGTGTAGTGGTACAGTAATCAACTATGTTTATATTTCGCCGTTACAACAGTGAGGTATGCTCAAGAAGTTTTAAATAGTTGAAACCGTAAATTTCTGTTCAAATGCTCCTGCTAGTCCAACTTCTGAAACGCCGTAAAAAGCTATCAGGACAGTGGCTAAGAGATCTATATTCTAAGAGCCCCTTATTATTTGCTCACTGGCGCGTTTGTCTTGGGTGGCTAAATAACAAGAGCCGTATGAGTCGAGAGGCTCATGTAAGGTTCTGTGAGAAGATGAGAGAGGAGATGCCCTCGGCTTACTCGACCTGTTATTGAGAGCTTCTAGGGGCACCTAAAACAAGAACTTGTACAATAGCAGAAGCTTAACAGGATGTTTTAAATTATATTGCTATGCTTTTTATTAACCCCTATCGTTTGCATTCTTATCTAGGATATTTAAGTCCTAATCAATTTAAAATGCAGGGCGTAGTGTTAGAAAAAGTAGCTTAATTGGTGTGTATCATTTTGCTTGACCACCTTGATATGCTTCTGAATAAGGTTGTCCAAAGTATTGAATTAGGTTATCAACAACATTTAAATTAGGTTTCTTGCCATTTACACTTGGACCATCGGCGATTTTATCACGGCATAGGCTTAACTTTGATATATCATTATTTAGAAAGGCAATCGTCGCATAAACATAGTCATTCCATAATATAGGAGAACTTTTGGGTTCATTTTTATCTATGGACTGTTCGAATCTAATTTTGGCTAATTCATATTCATTATTAGATGCATACAGTTGCCCTGCATGCCAAGTTACGATACGTATTTGCCAATCTAAAAGTGCATTTATATTTTGCTCAAGATATTTATCGATTAAAACACCCACTTCATGATAACAATCTAACTTGGCATATTGACGCCAACCATTTTTTTGTTGATCAAAATCATCATAAGGCATGGATAAAAGTTTGCTTTTTTCCATAGTTGAAATACTACAACTTGCAGAAAAACCGGGCGATAATAAAATAAAAAATGACCCTATAAGTAAAAAGAATTGAAAAACACGTCTCGTGACCATCGTTACACCTCAACCCTTTTATTAGTACATCGGTAAAACACCGATCGACTCAACCCAATGTTTTCGCAAATTTGCTTAAGAACTCTAGTTATGGGGTTTGAATATTAAAATCAGAAGATTATGTAATTTTTGAATTGAAAAAAAAAAGACGAATAAGTATACCGTCGCAAATTTTTGGCCGCAAATTTTGGCTCTTCTGCATATCTAAAGAAAAATAATTTTACCGCGAAAAAACAGACACTAATTTGTTAGGATTTATGACCTAACCAAGAGGTGAAAGAAATGCTAAGGAATTTAAGGCAGTACAGTAAGGAATTCAAACAAGAATCAGTAAGTCTTGCATTAAGTTATGCGAATGTTAATCAAGCAGCAGTCAAAAATGGGCTTGTGATATTACCTATGTTTGCACCAAAGAAGGATGGTTATATCTTGCAGTCGTCATCGACTTATACTTGCGAGCAGTCATTGGTTGGTCAATGAGCAAGCGCATGAAAAATCTTTAGTCTGTGATGCATGAATGATGGCATTATTTAAACGAAAATTTCCTGAGCAAACAAGGCTTAGTATATTTCAGTATCTGGAGGTGTATTATAATCATAATCGAATGCACTCAGCTATCGGCTATCGTACGCCATTTGAGTTCGAATATGCTGGGTGATGGTCAGAAAACAGTGTCCACTAAAACGCAGTAAGATTATTTTATCACTATTCGCTAATGCCGAGATGCCGGCTTTATTTCAAAAGGGTGATTTTTCGTCTGTTTGCGCTTCTGATCTTCTC